>NZ_RAWL01000017.1:0-43914 GCF_003668885.1 Corallococcus sp. AB049A
ACCCAGCGGAACCTCCGCGCCCACCCCGTACGCCAGCGCGCTGCCGACGTTCAGGTTGCGCAGCTGCTCCGACTTGCGGAGGTCCACGCCCACGTTGGCGAGGATGCGGAAGCGCTTGCCGTACTCCGCCACCACGCGCGGGTTGACGGACACGCCGGAGCCGCCGAGGAAGTCCGACGCACCGCCCGTGGGCAGCGAGATGGGCAGCATCACGGACACGCCGTAGTTGTCACCGTCCAGCAGCCGCGCCTTCGGGATGATGCGCAGGTCGCCAATGCCGCCCCCGCTCACCCCGTTGGCGAAGGAGGAGTCCACGGCCGGCGAGTTCTCCGAGCCCTGGATGGTGATGGGCAGCACGACGCCGATTTCGAACCGGTCGAAGAGGCCGACGGCGCCCATCAGGTCGAAGCCCACCTGGCTCTTCACCAGGGAGGTGACGTACGTGTCCGAGCGGGGGTCGAAGAAGTTGAGCGGCTTGTCGGCGTAGTTGACCGACAGCCCCACGTTCCACCCCAGGTGCCGCTGCACCTTCGCGCCGTGCACCGCGAGCACATCCGCGACGCCCGGGCCCGGCTTGTACTGCTGCACGTCGATGGCCTGCGACACCGCGGTGGCCTGCGCGTGGGCGGTGGTGCCCATGCCCGCGACCAGCGCCGTGATGAACACCGCCAGCGCCCCACCCGCGCGCGCCAGGAGGTCCCCGGCGCGGCGGAAGCGGCGGCCCACCAGGGGCAGCGCCAGCAGCATCAGCGCGAAGGGCGCCAGCGAACCGGAGCCGCCCGTGCTGCAGCCGTGGCCCACCACCAGGAAGTCATCGTTGGCGTCGAGCGGATCCGAGCCGCCCTTCACCTCCGTGCCGTCGTCGATGCCACCCTGGTCGGTGTCCTTCATCGTCGGATCCGTCTCCGTGGCGTCACGGCGGCCGTCGTGGTTGCGGTCCTCTTCGCCGTCCTTCAGGCCGTCACCGTCCGTGTCCGGGTTCTTCGGGTCCGTCTTCGTGGAGGGATCCGCGTCCGGCTTGAAGTGCGGGGACGAGGTGTCGGTGCCCGGCGGAGCGGTCTCCACCGTCACGCCCAGCTCCGTGCCGTCGTTGATGCCGTCGTTGTCGCTGTCCGGGTCGAGCGCGTCGATGACGCCGTCACCGTCGGTGTCGGTCAGCCCGTCGATGCCGTCCAGCACGCCGTCGTCATCGGAGTCGGGGTCGAACGGATCCGTCCCGTGCGCCTCCTCCGTGGCGTTGTCGATGCCGTCGCCGTCCGCGTCGTTGTCGTCCGCCGGGTTGTTCGGGTCGGGCTCCAGCACGTCCACCTTGCCGTTGTGGTTGCGGTCCTCGATGCCGTCGAGCACGCCGCCACCGTCGGTGTCGGGGTTGAGCGGGTTCGTCTTGGTGTCGGGGTCCTGATCCGGGACGAACACGGTCATGTTGGTGTCATCGCCCTGGGGCTCGGTGAGGCCCAGCTCCAGGCCGTCCGTCAGGCCGTCACCGTCCGTGTCGAGCTTGTTCGGGTCCGTCTCCGTCGGGTCCACCTTGCCGTCGTGGTTGATGTCCTCGTTGCCGTCGGTGAGACCGTCGTCATCCGAGTCGTCGTCCAGCGGGTTCGTCTTCGTCGACGGGTCCTTGTCCGCCACGAACTCGGACGGGTCGGTGTCGTCGCCCTGGGGCTCGGAGAGGCCCAGCTCCACGCCGTCGGTCAGGCCGTCGCCGTCAGTGTCCGCGTTGTTCGGGTCCGTCTCGTCGGCGTCGACCATGCCGTCGTGGTCCTTGTCCTCGTTACCATCGAGGATGCCGTCGTCATCCGAGTCGTCGTCGAGCGGATCCGTGCCGCCGACCTTGACCTCGATGCCGTCGGGGATGCCGTCGCCGTCCGTGTCCGGGTTGTTCGGGTCGGTGCCCAGGGCGAGCTCCTCGTCGTCCGTCAGGCCGTCCTTGTCCGTGTCCACCGGGTTGCCCAGGTTGATGATGAAGGTGGAGGTCGCGGTCGTGCTGTTGGTCGTGCCATTCGTGGACACCGCGGTGACGGTGTACGTGCCGTCCGCCAGCGGGCCGGGCAGCGCCTGGCTCCAGTTGCCGGAAGCATCCACCGGGATGGGCCCGTAGTTGGTGCCCTGGAACGTCACCGTCACGGACGTGGCGTTCGCGGACGTACCGGACACCGTCACGTTGGGGACGATGACCGTGGAGCCGTTGGCCGGGACGGTGATGGCCACCGTGGGGGCGGCTGTGTTCACCGTGAAGGTGGAGGTCGCGGTCGTGCTGGTGTTGCCCGCCGCGTCCACCGCCACCGCCGTCACCGTGTACGTGCCGTTGGCGAGCGGGCCGGGCAGCGCCTGGCTCCAGTTGCCGGAGGCGTCCACCGGGATGGGGCCGTAGTTGGTGCCCTGGAACGTCACGGTCACGCTCGTCGCGCCGCCCGCGGCCGTACCGGTGACCGTCACGTTGGCGCCCACCGTGGAGCCGCTGGCCGGCGTGGTGATGGCCACCGTCGGCGCGGTCGTGTCCACCGTGAAGGTGGAGCTGTCGGGCGTGCTCTCGTTGCCCGCCGAGTCCGTGGCCACCGCGGTGACGGTGTACGTGCCGTCCGCCAGCGGGCCCGGCAGCGCCTGGCTCCAGTTGCCGGAAGCATCCACCGGGATGGGGCCGTAGTCGTTGCCCTCGAAGGTCAGCGTCACGAAGGTGGCGCCCACGGAGGTACCGGTGACGGTCACCGTGTTGGAGGCGACCGTCGCGTTGTCCAGCGGCGAGGTGATGTCGACTTCCGGCGCCGTCAGGTCCACCGTGAAGGTGGTGTCATCCGGCGTGCTGGTGTTGCCCGCCGCGTCCGTGGCCACCACGGTCACGGTGTACGAGCCGTCCGTCAGGGACACCGGCAGCGGGTAGCTCCAGTTGCCCGCGCCATCCACGGGGATGGGTCCGTAGTTCGTGCCGCCGTAGGTCAGCGTCACGGACGTGGCGCCCGTGGACGTGCCCGTCACCGTCACGTTGGGCGTGTTGACCGTCGAGCCGTCCGCCGGGGTGCTGATGGCAACGGTCGGCGCGGTCAGATCCACCGTGAAGGTGGAGGTCGCGGTCGCGCTGTTCGTGCCCGCGCCGTTCGTGGACACCGCGGTCACGGTGTACGAGCCCTCGGTCAGGGTGCCGGGCAGCGGGAAGCTCCAGTTGCCGGAGGCGTCCACGGTGATGGGGCCGTAGCTCGTGCCCTCGAAGGTGAGCATCACGGACGTCGCGTTGGTCGTCGTGCCGGTGACCGTCACCGTGCTGGTGTTCACCGAGGTGCCGTTGGCCGGCGTGGTGATGGCGACCGTGGGGACGGTCAGGTCCACCGTGAAGGTGGAGCTGGCCGGCGTGCTGGTGTTGCCCGCCGCGTCCGTGGACACCGCCGTCACGGTGTGGGTGCCCTCAGGCACGGACACCGGGAGCGTGTAGCTCCAGTTGCCGGAGGCGTCGACCGCGATGGGGCCGTAGTCGTTGCCCTCGAAGGTCAGCGTCACGGACGTGGCTCCCGAGGACGTACCGGTCACCGTCACCGTGCTGGTGCCGATGACGTCACCGTCGGCCGGGGTGCTGATGGCGACGGTCGGCGCGGTCTGGTCCACCGTGAAGGTGGAGCTGTCGGGAGTGCTCTGATTGCCCGCCGAGTCCGTAGCTGTCGCGGTCACGGTGTACGTGCCGTCCGCCAGCGGGCCGGGCAGCGGGAAGCTCCAGTTGCCGGAGGCGTCCACGGTGATGGGGCCGTAGCTCGTGCCCTCGAACACGAGCGTCACGAACGCCGCGTCCGTGGAGGTGCCGGTCACCGTCACGTTCGGGGTGTTGATCGTCGTGCCGTCCGACGGAGTGCTGATGGCCACCACCGGAGGCGTCTGGTCCACCGTGAAGGTGGAGGTCGCGGGCGAGCTGTTCGTGCCCTGGGCGTTCGTGGACACGGCGGTCACCGAGTACGTGCCGTCCGCCAGCGGGCCCGGCAGCGCCTGGCTCCAGTTGCCGCCGGTCACCGTGATGGGACCGTAGTTCGTCCCCTGGAAGGTGAGCGTCACCGTGGTCGCGTTGGCGGCCGTACCGGTGACCGTCACGTTCGGATTGTTCGTCGTGGAGCCGTTGGCCGGGGTGCTGATGGCCACCGTCGGCGCAGGCACCGCCACCGTGAAGGTGGACGAGGCCGTGGTGCTGTTGGTCGTGCCGTTCGTGGACACCGCGGTCACGGTGTACGTGCCGTTGGCCAGCGGGCCCGGCAGCGCCACGGACCAGGTGCCGCCGGTCACGGTGGCAGGATAGTTCGTGCCTTGGAAGGTGACCGTGACGTTGGTCGCGTTCGCGGCCGTGCCCGTCACCGTCACGTTGGGGTTGGTCGTCGTGGAACCGTTGGCCGGCGTGGTGATGGCCACCGTCGGGCCCGCCACCGTGAAGGTGGAGGAGGCCTGGGTGCTGTTCGTGCCATACGCGTTCGTGGACACGGCCGTCACGGTGTACGTGCCATTGGCCAGCGGACCCGGGAGCGCCTGGCTCCAGTTGCCGCCCGTCACCGTGATGGGACCGTAGTTCGTGCCCTGGAAGGTGAGCGTCACCGTGGTCGCGTTCGCGGCCGTACCGGTCACCGTCACGTTCGGGTTCGTCACCGTCGAGCCGTTTGCCGGGGTGCTGATGGCCACCGTCGGCGCGGGCACCGCCACCGTGAAGGTGGAGGTCGCGGTGGTGCTGTTGGAGGTGCCGTTGGTCGACACCGCGTTCACGGTGTACGTGCCGTTGGCCAGCGGGCCCGGCACGGTGGTGGTCCAGTTGCCTCCGGTCACCGTGAAGGGGCCGTAATTCGTCCCATTCAGCGTGAACGAGACGGACGTCGCGTTCGCGGCCGTGCCCGCGATGACCACGTTGGTGGGGTTCGTCAACGTCGAGCCGTTGGCCGGCGTGGTGATGGCCACCGTCGGCCCCGCCGGGGCGGTGACAGTGAAGGTGTTGGTGTTGCTCGGGGCGCTCTCGACGCCGTTGTTCACGGTGACCGCGTAGACGGTGTGCGTGGCCACGGTCAGCGGCGTGGACGGCGTGAAGGAGAAGTTGCCCGACGCGTCGGACGTCACCGTCACGGGCTGGGGCTGGCCGTCGATGTAGATGCGGACCGTCTGGTTCGGGCTCGGCGTCGTACCCGTGATGGGGGGCGTGGTGTTCGTCGTGGACGAACCGTTGGCCGGGGTGAGCACCGTGGGAGCCGGGCCCTGCGTGATGACACCCGGATTGCCCGGCGCCGAGCCGTAGGTCGGACCATCCAGCGCGGTCGCCGTGGGCTGGGTACCCGCCGTGCCGCCCGCAACGGACGCGGGGCAGGCGTAGGAACTGGCCTGCATGTGGATGTAACCACCGCCACCGCCACCACCCGTGCCGTGCGGCGACTCCACGAAAGTGCTGTTGCCGCCGTTGCCGCCCTTCGCGGACAGCGAACCGGTACCGGTGCAGGCCAGGGCGCCCGTGAACCGCAGGGAGAGGGTACCGCCCGCGCCACCGCCACCCGCCGCGTCATTCTGGGAGCTCGCCGCGGAAACGCCATCCGCCGTGATGCTGCCCGTTCCCGCGAGCGACGCGCCGCGCACGAAGACGATGCCACCCGCGTTTCCGCCGCCGGTGCCAACGTCGTCATTGCCGTGACCGGAGCCACCACCGCCGCCGAACAGGACGCGCGTCGCCGGGCTGAACAGCATCTTGCCACCCGGGATGCCGCCTACCGCACGCGAAGGCCCGGTGTCACCGGTCCACGTCCGACCGCCAATACCACCCGCGCCTCCGTTGCCACCGCCACCACCACCGGAGTTATGGCAGATGCCACCACCACCGGCGTTGAGGATGTTGCCGCGGCCCGCAATGGTCGCACCAGTCGGGAAGACGGTGGGCGGCTTGTAGCGAGCAGGAACAGGCCCCTCGCCTTTCATGGCGCCGCCATTGGGTTGCGACAGGTCATAGGTGGTCGCGGCGCAGTTATCTCCGCTGCTGTTGAAGTACTCCGCGCCGCGGAAGCCCGCGCCCGTGGCGGAGATGGAGCCGTTGTTCGTCACCGTCCCCGTGGCGAAGAAGACGACGATGCCGCCCAGGTTGTCGTTGATGTCAGCGCTGGACCATGGCTGGGCGACGATGCTCGCACCCGCGTTGATGGTCACGGTCGTGTACTCAGGCACCCGGATGACCTGCGCCGAGGTGCGGGTGGCCGTTGCGCTTGTGCCACCCGTGAACGCCGCCGTCAGCGGCGTGCCCGTGAAGGTCAGGGTATTGGTCGTGAGCCCCGTCACGCGCACGAACTGCCAGTTGCCCACCGCGTTCGTATTGAAGTCGAACGGGCCCGGCGCATTGGACGTCACCGTGCCCGTGAAGCCGGTGGACTGGTAGATCATCACCAGGTCGCCCACGGCGAAGCCGGTGGTGTCCCCCACGTTCACGGACGTGGCACCCACACCCGCGTTCGCCCTGAGCCGCACGTAGGTGTTGATCCTCGTACCAGCCAGGCTGACCGTCAGCGCGCCGCTGTGGCCATCGCCCAGGCCGAAGGTGTCGGGCTCGGCGAAGGCCGGGGGCGCCGCGAACACGGCGCACAGCAGGGCCAACAGCGCCGCAGCGGAGCCGCGTACTCCCTGTAGGGGCGTCAGCAACCGCGAAATCTTGTGTGGAGTCATAGGTTCAGAGGCTCACCAGGAACACGGAGGAATCCGGTCCGAGAGCCAGCGGGCTCCCTAAGCAAGCCCGGCGCCATCCTCTGTCGGATTCACTGTCCGTCCAAATCCTGGAACTTGCACGGCTGGTTGCCCGTGCTTAGGGCGGCCGTCCGGAACCCGGATCCCCATTCTGGAATCTGGAAAACACTCCGCGTCCTGGACTGACGCGTCAGCGTCCTCTCTGACGCGTCAATCCAGGGCCCGGACACGCGGCCTCCAGAAACGCGAAAAGGCCCCCCGAAGGGAGCCCCTGGCTCAGCGCGTTACGTTTCCGGAAGCCGGACTAGAAGATCTCTTCCAGCCACTCGCGCATCCGGCCCTTCACCTTCTTGTAGACGTTGCCGTCCTCGCGGATGCGGAACATGCGGCGGTCCATGTGCTTGGCGCCGTAGACGACCAGGCCCACACCCGTGGCGTACATGGGGCTCTTCACCACGTCCACCAGACCGCCAATGCCGCGAGGCATGCCCCGGCGCACCGGCAGGCCCAGCACCTCTTCCGCCAGCTCCGGCATGCCCGCGAGCAGCGTGGAGCCGCCCGTAATCACGATGCCGGACGCGAGCAGGTCCTCGTAGCCGCACTTCTGGATCTCGCGGTGCACGAGCTGGAAGATCTCCTCCACGCGCGGCTCCAGGATCTCGGAGAGGATCTGCCGGCCAAGCACGCGCGGCTGACGGCCGCCCACGCTGGGCACTTCAATCGTCTCGTCCTTGTTGATCATGGACGCGAGCGCGCAGCCGTACTTCTGCTTGATGCGCTCGGCCTCGTGCGCGGGGGTGCGCAGGCCGATGGCGATGTCGCTCGTCAGGTTGTTGCCGCCCAGGGCGATGACCGCCGTGTGGACGATGGAGCCGCCAGAGAAGATGGCGATGTCCGTGGTGCCGCCGCCGATGTCGACGAGGCACACGCCCAGCTCCTTCTCGTCCTCGCTCAGCACGGCTTCGGCGGAGGCCAGCGGCTGGAGCACGATGTCGGAGACGTTCAGGCCCGTGCGGTTGGCGCACTTGACGATGTTCTGCGCGCTGGAGACGGCGCCCGTGACGATGTGCACCTTGGCCTCCAGGCGCACGCCGGCCATGCCCAGGGGCTCCTTGATGCCGCCCTGGTCGTCGATGATGAACTCCTGCGGCAGGACGTGGATGACCTCCCGGTCCAGCGGGATGGCCACCGCCTTCGCCGCGTCGATGACGCGCGCGATGTCCGCGTCGCGGACCTCCTTGTCCTTCACCGCGACGATGCCCTGGGAGTTGAAGCCCTTGATGTGGCCGCCGGCGATCCCCGTGTAGACGTGGGAGATCTCCGCCCCGGCCATCAGCTCGGCTTCCTCCACGGCGCGCCGGATGGACGACACCGTGGCCTCGATATTGACCACGACGCCCTTGCGCAATCCCTTCGACGGATGCGTGCCGATACCGATGATGTCGATACCGCTATCGGTCAGCTCGCCGACGATGGCGCAGATCTTCGTCGTGCCGATGTCGAGGCCGACGATGATCTCCCCCGACTTCTGCTTCGCCATGTGACTCCTCCCAGGCTCCCTCACTTTCGTGAAGGAAGCATCCTCACTGCGTCGAGTCCCCGCTCCGCACGGAGTCGGACCCACTCGAAAGCCTCACCGCCACCCAACCCGGTCGGGCACGGTTATCCAGGCGAATGATCGCGGCTGCAAGCCCCCTTGTGCTGAGCTCGCGTCGAACGCGCGCCAGCCGCTGGAGCTTGACTTCCGTATCGCCAGCACCGAGGCGCACCTCCTGCCCCGTCGCCGTCACCAGCGCAAGCCCGGTGTTCTCCAGGCGCACTTCAGAAAGCCGCTCGGATCGTCCCGGCAACAGCCGCGCATAAGCACGGGTTACATCCAGCGCCTCGCGGAACTTCGAACGCACCGCGTCCGGGTCCGCCACGTACGCATCGCGCTCCATGCCGGTGACGAGCGGCAGGTCCAGCCCGTCCCCCGGGGTGACGCGCTTGAAGGGCTCGCCCTCCTCGTCCAGGACGTAGAGGTCGCCCAGCACCGCCAGCGCCGCGGGTGCGTGCTCCGTCACCTCCACGGACACCCCGCGCGGAAACCGCCGCGTCACCTCCACCGTGCGAATCCACGGGTGCTGCCCCATGGCCCGCGCCAGCGCGGCCGTGTCCAGCGTCCACAGGTTCTGCCCCGCCGTCAGGCCGGACAGCTTCAAGAGCTCCGGGCGCGACGCGCGCTCCAGGCCGGTGAAGTTCACCTGCTCCAGCGCGAAGCGGGGCGACACCACCGCCCAGGCGCGCAGCTCCATGGAGCCCCAGATGAGCCCCGCCGTCGCCACCGCCAGTCCCAGCGCCTTCGCCACCGACGGCCCGTGCGAACGGACCGCGCCCTTCACCGCGTCATTGCGCGGTGCGGCGTCCAGGCGGCGGCGGTTCTTGGATTTTCCGAAGGCCATGACTAGGGAGGCGCATGCTGCGTGCGGACGTCGAACCACGCCAGTTTTTGGCTACAGGCACGTCGCTGTAGCGGCACGGGGGGACACGCCGGCCTCACAAGAGGCCGGAACTCCAGGAAAGAACGCGCAGCGGCTCAGGCCTTGAGCGAAGCGCCCTGGAGCAGCCGCTCACAGAGGGCCGGGAAGTCGATGCCCCGCCCCGCCGCGATTTTGGGCAGGAGGCTGGAGGCCGTCATTCCGGGCAGCGTGTTGATTTCCAGCAGGAACACGTCGCCACTCTCCGTGACGATGACGTCCGAGCGCGACCCGCCGGAGCACCCCAGCGCCTTGTGGGCGCCCAGGGAGACTTCATTGACGCGCGCGTACAGGTCCGGGGGCAGCGGCGCGGGGAAGAGATACTGAGTACCGCTGCCGGCCTGGTACTTGGCTTCGTAGTCGTAGAACTCGCGGGCGGCCTTCACTTCGATGACGCCCAGGGCCTCGTTGTCCAGCACGCCGCCCTGCACTTCCCGGCCCTTGATGAACTGCTCCACCAGGAGCGTGCCCGCGTGCTTCGCCGCGTCCTGGACGGCGGCGGTGTAGTCCTCGCGCGTCTTGCAGATGTGCACGCCCACGCTGCTGCCCTCGCGGCTGGGCTTCACCACCACCGGGAAGGGGAACGGCAGCCGGTCCGCCTCCGCCAGCGCGGCCTCTGCGGTCGTGAAGGCGCGGTAGGGCGGCGTGGGGATGCCGCGCGCGATGAAGATCTCCTTCGCGTACACCTTGTCCATGCCCACGGCGGACGCCATCACGCCGCTGCCGGTGTAGGGGATGAACATGGCCTCCAGCAGGCCCTGGATGCAGCCGTCCTCGCCGAAGCGGCCGTGCAGCGCGAGCCACGCCACGTCCACCTTCTCCGCGATGAGGCGCGCGGGCAGGTCCTTGCCCACGTCGATTTCCACCACGTCGTAGCCCAGGCCCTTGAGGGCCCCCGACACCGCGGCGCCCGTGCGCAGCGACACCTCGCGCTCACTGGAGAGGCCGCCATACAGCACGCCGACGCGCTTGGCCTTCAACTCAGCGGGGGTGAAGCCTCGGGGACCGATGTTCATGGCAGGAAGACTCCGACGAACTTGACTTCGGGGTGCATGACGACGCCGGTGGCTTCCTTCACCCGCTCTTGCATCAGGGTGATGAGGCCCCGCACGTCGCGAGCGGCGGCGCCGCCCAGGTTGACGATCCAATTGGCGTGCAGGGTGGACACCTGCGCGCGCCCCAGGGTGTGCCCCTTCAGGCCCACGAGTTCAATCAGCCGCCCGGCGTGGTCGCCCGGCGGGTTGGTGAACACGCTGCCGAAGTTGGGCTGACTCAAGGGCTGCGTGCGCTTCCTGTAGCCCAGGTCCGCGTCCATGGCCGCCTTGCTGGCCACGACATCGCCCTTGGGAAGATGGAAGCGCACGCGGGTGACGATACCTCCAGCGGGCAGCGTGGCGTGACGGTAGGTGTGGGGCACCTGCGCTTTGTCCAGCCACCCCACCCCGTCCGCGGTGGCGACCTCAATCGACTCCACCACGCGGAAGCACTCGCCGTTCTTGGTGCCGGCGTTCATGGTGACGGCGCCGCCCAGGGTGCCGGGGATGCCCGCGAGGAACTCCGCGCCCACCAGCCCCTGCGCGCGCATGACGTTCACCAGCCGGGCAATGGCCGCGCCCGTGCCCAGCGTCACCCGGCCGTCGTCCGGGCCCACGTCCAGCGCCTCCGGGAACAAATCCGGGGGCAGCTTCACGGTGAGCCCCGGCACGCCGCCGTCGCCCACCAGCGTGTTGGCCCCGCCGCCCAGCACCGTGACGGGGATGCCTTCTTCACGGGCCAGGCGCAGCAGGTCCACCAGCGCGTCCGGGGAGCGGGGCCGCACCAGGGCCTCCGCCGGCCCGCCCACGCGCACGCTGATGAGCGGCGCCAGGGGCTCGCCCGGCTTGACGTCCAGGCCCGGCAGCCGCGCCACGCGCGCCGCGAGCGGTGTCACCTCACCCGCCTGCATCCCCTACCCGCCCTTCGCCGCGCCCATCAGGTTCAGCAGGTCCGGCCCCACCTGGGTGATGTCGCCCGCGCCCAGCGTCAGCACCAGGTCGCCCTCGCGCACGCGCTCGTGGAGCGCCTTCGCCACGTCCGCGCGCTTCTCCACGAACGTCACGTCGCGGTGGCCGTGCGCGCGGATGGCCTCCGCCAGCGCGTCGCCGGTGGCGCCGGGGATGGGCTCCTCGCCCGCCGCGTAGACGCTGGTGACGAAGAGCACGTCCGCGTCGTTGAACGCGGTGGCGAACTCCTTCATCAGGTCGTGCGTGCGCGTGTAGCGGTGCGGCTGGAAGGCGGCCACCACCCGGCGGCCGAAGGCGCGGCGCGCGCCGGACAGCGTGGCCATGACCTCCGTGGGGTGGTGCCCGTAGTCGTCCACCACGGTGACGCCGCCCACCTCGCCGCGCACGGTGAAGCGGCGCTGCACGCCGCCGAACTCCGCCAGCGCGGAGCGCACCGTCTCCAGCGGGATGTCCATCTCCTCCGCGATGGCCACCACCGCCAGCGCGTTGAAGGCGTTGTGCGCGCCCACCATGCGCACGCGGAACTCGCCCAGGTCCTCGTCGCGGCGGAAGGCGCGGAAGGTGGTGGTGAAGCCGTCCAGCGCGATGCCCTCCAGCCGGTAGTCCGCCATGTGCGAGCTGCCGTAGGTGACGAAGCGCTTCTCGATGCGCGGCAGCAGCGCCTGGACGTTGGGGTTGTCCAGGCACAGCACGTTGAGGCCGTAGAAGGGAACCCGGTTGCAGAACTCCACGAAGGCGGACTGGAGCGTCTCCAGGTTGCCGTAGTGGTCCATGTGCTCCGGGTCGATGTTGGTGACGACCGCGATGGACGGGTGCAGCTTGAGGAAGCTGCCGTCGGACTCGTCCGCCTCCACCACCATCAGCTCGCTCTTGCCCAGCTTGGCGTTGGAGTCGAGCACGTTCACCTTGCCGCCCACCACCGCCGTGGGGTCCAGGCCTGCCGCGGACAGCACCGTGGCCACCATGGACGTCGTCGTCGTCTTGCCGTGGCTGCCGGCGACGGCGACCGCGTACTTCAGGCGCATCAACTCCGCGAGCATCTCCGCGCGAGGGATGACGGGAATCTTGCGCTGGCGCGCCGTCACCACCTCCGGGTTGTCCTTGCGCACCGCGGAGGAGATGACGACCACGTCCGCGTGCACCAGGTTGGAGGCGCGGTGGCCCTCGTAGAGCGTGGCGCCCAGCTTCGCCAGGCGGCGGGTGATGTCGCTCTCGCGCAGGTCCGAGCCGGAGACGCGGTAGCCCAGGTTGAGCAGCACCTCCGCGATGCCGCTCATGCCAATGCCGCCCACGCCCACGAAGTGCACGTGCGCCGCGTGGCGCGTCTTGAAGAGGCTGCCGGGCTTGTTGCTGACGGTCTTGCTGCTCATGCCTTGCTCCCGGGTGCCTTCTTCACGTCCTTCTGTCCGCGGTCGCGTCCACCCGGGCCCCAGGCCTGGGTGGTCAGGTCCACGCACACGTCCGCCAGCTCCTTCGCGGCGGCCGGGCGGCCGAGGATGCCCGCCTTCTTCGCCATCTGCTTGAGCTTCGCGGGGTCCGTCATCAGGCCGCGCAGCTCTGCCGCCAGCTTCAGGCCGGTGAGCTCCGACTCGCGGAACATGAGGGCCGCGCCCGCGTCCACCAGCGCCCGGGCATTCACCTCCTGGTGGTTGTCCGTGGCGTGCGGGAAGGGCACCAGGATGCTGGGCTTCTTGCACACCGTCAGCTCCGCCAGGGACGTGGCGCCCGCGCGGCAGATGACCAGGTCCGCCCTGGAGTAGGCGGAGGACATGTCGTCGATGAACTCCACCACCTGGGCCACGTCCGCGAAGCCCTTGTCCGCGTAGCCCTTCGTCACGTTCTCCAGGTCCAGCTTCCCCGTCTGGTGGACGATGGAGAGCTGGTCCTTCACGTCGCCCAGCGAGTCCAGCGCCTCCAGCACGCGGTTGTTGAGGCCGCGCGCGCCCAGGCTGCCGCCGAAGATGAGGACGGTGAACTTCTCGTGCGCGGTGTTGCTGCGCAGGTAGTTGTCCATCAGCTTCTTGCGGATGGGGTTGCCAATCATCTGCACCTTGGCTTCCGGGAAGAACGTGCGCGCTTCCTCGAAGGCGGTGAAGACGACCTTCACGATGCGGCCCAGCACCTTGTTGGTGAGGCCGGGCAGCGCGTTCTGCTCCTGGATGGCGGTGGGGATGCCCATCAGCCACGCGGCCAGCACCACCGGCCCGCTCGCGTAACCGCCCACGCCCACCACCACGTCCGGCTTCTGGCGCGACAGGATGCGGAACGACGCGAGGAACGCCAGGGGCAGCGCGATGAGCCCCTTGAGCAGGCCGAGGAAGCCCTTGCCCTTGAGCCCCTGCACCTTCACGAACTCCAGCGGGTAGCCCTCCTTGGGCACCACGCGCGCCTCCAGGCCCTTCTCCGTGCCCACGAACACCACTTCGTTGGCGGGGTGGCGGGTGACGACCTCCTCCGCCAGCGCGATGCCCGGGAACAGATGGCCTCCGGTGCCGCCGCCCGCGATGAGCACCTTCACGCCGTCACCTCCCGCAGGTCCGTCGTGCCCGTGCGCACCGGCCGCGTCGCGCCCTGCGTGTTCGCGCTGAGCGACAGGAGCACGCCCGCCGAGCCCATCAGCACCACCAGCGACGTGCCGCCGTAGGACACGAACGGCAGCGTCAGGCCCTTCGTGGGCAACAGGCCCATGGCCACGCACATGTTCACCGTGGCCTGGAACGCGATGATGGAGCTGATGCCCAGGCCCAGGTACGTGCCGAAGGTCTCCCCCGCCGCCAGGGCCGCGCGGATGCCGCGCCACAGGACGATGGCGTACAGCACCACCAGGAGCCCCACGCCAATGAGCCCCAGCTCCTCACCGAGGATGGAGAAGATGAAGTCCGTGTGCGCCTCCGGCAGGAAGAACAGCTTCTGCCGGCCGTCCCCCAGCCCCAGGCCGGTGATGCCGCCCGAGCCGATGGACATCAGCGACTCCGCCACCTGGTAGCCCACGTCGTGCCGGTGGGCCCACGGGTCCAGGAACGCGAGGATGCGCTTCATGCGGTAGGGGCTGGTCGCGATGGCGACGAAGGCCAAGGGCAGCGCGAGCAGGATGGAGCCCACCAGGTACGACAGCTTCGTGCCCGCCGCGAACAGCAGCACGAAGAGCATGAACACCAGCAGCACGCTGCTGCCGAAGTCCGGCTGGAGCATGCACAGCAGCACCAGGATGCCGCACAGGGCCAGGTGCGGCAGGAAGCCAATGGAGAACGTGGCCACCTTCTCCCGCTTCTTCGCCAGCGAATAGGACAGGTAGACGAGCCACGCGAACTTGGCCACTTCCGCCGGCTGGAGGCTGAAGCCCGGCAGGCGGATCCACCGCCGCGCGCCGCCCGCCGTGGTGCCGATGCCGGGGATGGCGACCGCGATGAGCAGCACGATGGCGACCAGCAGCAGCGGGTACGCCAGCCGCGCCAGCTTCCGCCACCCCAGCTTCATGGCCACCGCCATGGCCACGAGCCCCAGGCCCGCGGCGGACAGCTGCCGCTTGAGGAAGTAGAGGCTGTCGCCCAGCTTGTCCTGCGCCAGCACCGCGCTGGCCGAGTACGTCATCACCAGGCCCAGCGACACCAGCGCCAGCACCGCGCACAGCAGGATCGGATCGAACCGCACGGGGGCGGCCGGAGGAGAGGTCTTCATCACGGTCAGAGCGCCCCGACCAGGCGCTTGAACGTGTCGCCCCGGTCCTCGAAGTTCTTGAACTGGTCGTACGACGCGCACGCCGGGGACAGCAGGACCGTGTCCCCTGCCCTCGCCACCTCACGCGCCTTGGCCACCGCCTGCGCCAGCGTGCCGCACGCGTGCACCGGCGCGTCGTTGGCGTACGCCCGGGCCAGCGCGTCCGCGTCCTGGCCAATGGTCAGCACGCCCTTCACCTTGCCCTGCCCCGCCTCCACCATGGGCGCGTACGGCGCGCCCTTGCCCTTGCCGCCCGCGATGAGCCACACGTCACCGGCGAAGGCCTTGAGCGCCACCAGCACGGAGTCCACGTTGGTGGCCTTGGAGTCGTTCACCCACTCCACGCCGTCCAGCACGCGCACGCTCTCCAGCCGGTGCGCCAGGCCCGGGTAGCTGTCCAGGCCCGCCTGCACCGCGTCCCTGGCCACGCCGCCCAGCCGGGCCAGCAGCGCCGCCGCCATCGCGTTCTGCGCGTTGTGCGCGCCGCGCAGCGAGCGGTTGGTGAGCGTGTAGGACTCGCCCGCGAACTCCAGCTCGAAGCCGCCGGAGCGCGCGATGGCCAGGCCCGCCAGCTTCGGCGCGTCCACCACCGGACGGCCCGTCATGGAGAAGCCGTACACGGGCGCGCGCGCGGAGGCCGCCAGCCCCATCACCGCCGCGTCGTCCGCGTTCACCACGGCGAAGTCGCTGCCGGCGTCCTGGTTCATGAAGATGCGCGCCTTGGCCGCGCCGTACTCGGCGTGGTTGGCGTAGCGGTCCAGGTGGTCCGGCGTGAGGTTGAGGATGGCCGCGCCCGTGGGCTTGAGCTGGTGGATGCCCTCCAGCTGGAAGCTGGACAGCTCCACCACCAGCGCGTCCCAGTCCCCGGGGGACATGGCGGCTTCCGCCAGCGGGCGCCCCAGGTTGCCGCCCACGAAGGTGCGCAGGCCCGCCTTCGCGTACAGCTCACCGGTGAGCGCCGTGGTGGTGCTCTTGCCGTTGGTGCCGGTGATGCCCAGGAAGCGCGTGCCCGTGAGGAAGCGGCCCGCCAGCTCGATTTCGCCCCAGACGGGGACGCCGGACGTGCGCGCGGCCTCCAGCTCCGGCAGGGACAAGGGCACGCCCGGGCTCACCACCACCAGGTCCTGGCGGGTGAGCAGCCCCGGGGGCGTGGCGCCGGTGACGAGCGTCACGCCCTTCGCGTGCAGCTCCTTCGCGACGTCACCGAGCGCGTCCTCGGAGCGCGCGTCCAGCGCCGTCACCTTCGCGCCGTGCTGGACCAGCAGCCGCAGCGCCGCGACGCCGCTCTTGGCCAGCCCGAACACCGCGACATTCCGACCGGACAGCGAGGGATTCATGGGGCGGGCCGACCTCGAGATGGGGCAAAGCGACTAGCGCAGTTTCAGGGACAGCAGGGCCACGCCACCACAGAGGATGGCGACAATCCAGAAACGCACGATGATCTTCGGCTCGGCCATGCCCTTGAGCTCGAAGTGGTGGTGCACCGGGGCCATCTTGAAGACGCGCCGGCCCGTCATCTTGAAGGACGCCACCTGGATCATCACGGAGAGCGCCTCCGCGAAGAAGATGCCGTGGATGATGGCGGACACCACCTCGTTCTTGGAGAACACCGCCAGCGCGCCCAGCGCACCGCCCAGGGCCAGCGAGCCGATGTCGCCCATGAACACGGACGCCGGGTAGGTGTTGAACCAGAGGAAGGAGATGCCCGCGCCCACGATGCTCGCGCAGAAGACGGCCAATTCCGCGCCGCCCGGCACCTGGAGGATGCCCAGGTAGCGGTACAGCGGCGTGGCCGTGAGCCTGGCGACGCCGTTCACCGTCTCCGTGTCCGCGATGTGCAGCGTGGTGCCCGCCACGTAGCAGAGCACGCAGAAGGTCACCGCCGACACGATGGTGGGCACGATGGCCAGGCCGTCCAGGCCGTCCGTGAGGTTCACCGCGTTGGACGTGCCCACAATCACGATCCACGCGAACACGACGTAGAACCAGCCCAGGTCCGGGTTGAACCAATGGGACGGCACGAAGGGCAGCGTCAGCCGCGTGTCGATGAGCAGCGTGGGCCCGAAGGAGCCGTCCGCCTTCGTCCACGTGCACATCAGGCCGAAGATGGCGACGAGGAAGAAGAGCGTCTGCAGCGCCATCTTCTTGCGCCCGGCCAGGCCCTTGGAGTTGCGCTTGGACAGCTTCAGCCAGTCATCCAGGAAGCCGATGAAGCCGTAGCCGAAGGTGAGGAGGATCATCACCCAGACGCCGCGCGACTTCAGGTCCGCGAACAGGAGCGTGCCCGCCGCGATGCAGATGAGGATGAGCGCGCCACCCATGGTGGGCGTGCCCTTCTTCTTCTGGTGGCTGTCCGGGGTGTCCTCGCGCACGTTGCTCTGCCCGTGCTGCTTCAGGCGCAGCCGCGCGATGAGGCGCGGGCCAATGAGCATCCCCAGGAGCAGGGCGAAGACGCCCGCGGCGATGATGCGGAAGGTCGGGTAGCGCAGGAAGTTGAGGACGCGCCCGGCCTCGGTGTTCTGGATGAGCTCGTACAGAAGGTACAGCACTAGTGACTCCCTCCGGGGGGTGCGGCGCCGGTCAGGGCGGCCACCACGCGCTCCAATCGCATGCCGCGACTGGCCTTCACCAGCACCACGTCACCGGGAGAGAGCCGGGGCGTCAACCACGCCACCAATGGCTCCACTTCGGTGAAGTGGGCGGCGGAATCTCCCATGTCCGCGCTGCCCAGGCCGCCCGCGGAGCGGGGGCCGAAGAACGCGACCAGCTTCGCGTGCCGCGCGACGAGCTCACCCAGCCGGGCATGCTCCTCCGCCTCGCCCGCGCCCAGCTCCAGCATGTCGCCCAGCACCGCCACCGCCCGGCCACCGTCCGGCACCAGCGTGCCCAGCGTGACGAGCGCGGCCTCCATGGAGGCCGGGTTGGCGTTGTAGCAGTCGTCCACCACCGTGACGCCGTTGCGGCCGTCCACGATGTTGAGCCTTCGCGCGTACGGCCGCGCGGACTCCAGGCCCTTCACGCACTCCTCCGGGGAGTAGCCCAGGGCCAGCGCCGTCGCGAACGCCGCCGTCGCGTTCTGCGCGTTGTGCGGCCCCACGAAGTGCAGGCGCACCGGCCAGTCCTTCCCCTGGTAGCGCACGGTGGCCACCATGCCGTCGCGGCCCAGCGTGTGGACCGCCGTGAGGCGCACGTCCGCCCCTTCCGCGCGGCCGAACGTCAGCTGCTTCGCGCCGCTGCGCGCGGCCTGACGCACGATGAGCGCGTCGTCCAGGTTGATGACCGCGGTGGCCTGGGGCAGCAGCTCGCGGAACATCTCCCCTTCCGCCTCCGCCACGCCCTCCAGGCTGCCCAGCCCCTCCAGGTGCTCCGGCTGGACGACGGTGATGACACCGGCGTCCGGCTGCACCTTGCGGGTGAGCCGTTCGATTTCGCCCGGCTGGTTCATCCCCACTTCGATGACGGCCGCCACGTGGGACGGCTCCAGCCGGAAGAGCGTGAGCGGGACGCCCACCTCGTTGTTGAAGTTGCCTTCCGTCTTCAGCGCGGGGCCGCGCGTGGCCAGGATGGCGCCCACCATCTCCTTGGTGGTCGTCTTCCCGTTGGAGCCCCCCACCGCCGCGACCGGGATGCGGAAGCGGCGGCGGTGCAGCGCGCCCAGGCCGCCCAGCGCGGCCAGGGTGTCCTCCACTTCGTACAGCGCGAAGCCCGGGGGCAGGGCCGGCAGCGCCCTCCCCCGCTTCACCACCGCCCCGGCCGCTCCCTGGCGCTGAGCACCGTCCACGAAGTCGTGGGCGTCGAAGCGCTCACCCTGCAGTGCCACGAAGAGGCACCCGGGGGTGAGCGACCGCGTGTCGGTGCAGACGGCGGGGAAGCCCGCTTCCACGGGCTCCCCGCGACGGGTCGCCCCCGTCGCCTGCACCACCTCGTCATCGGAGAATCGAGCGGCCATGGAGGGGGGGTGTGGCCTTGGGCCGGTTCAGCCCGGGATGCGGTTGGCCAGCGCGCGCGCGGCGACCTCGCGGTCGTCGAACTTGAGCTTCTCGGTGCCCACCGTCTGGTAGGTCTCGTGGCCCTTGCCGGCGATGAGGACGACGTCGTCGTCCTTGGCCAGGTTGATGACCTGCTCGATGGCGGCGCGGCGGTCCGCGTCCACCAGGTAGCCCTTCTCCCCGTTCTTCGCCTTGCCCTCGGAGATGCGGCGCAGGCCGCCCTTCTCCAGGCCCGGCGTGACCTCGGAGATGATGGTCTCCGGGTCCTCCGTGCGCGGGTTGTCGCTGGTGACCATCACCAGGTCCGCGCCTTCCGCGGCCACGGTGCCCATCAGCGGGCGCTTGCCCTTGTCGCGGTCGCCACCGCAGCCGAAGACGACGATGACGCGGCCCTTGGCCAGCGCGCGCGCCGCCTCGATGGAGCGCTTGAGCGCGTCATCCGTGTGCGCGTAGTCCACCAGCACGGCCGGAGCCGGGCCGCCGCGGTGGTTCTCCGCACGGTCCATGCGGCCGGCCACGCCGGTGACGAGCTCGATGCCGCTCTTCACGTCCGAGCGGCTGATGCCCGCGCCCAGCGCGATGCCGGCGGCGAGCATGATGTTCTCCAGGTTGTGGGGCCCCAAGAGCTTGCTCTTGACCTTGATGTCGCCCGCGGGCGTCTTCAGGGTGGCCTCGATGCCCTTGAGCGAGTAGCTGGCGTCCGCGGCGGAGATTTCACCCGCGCCCGTGCGGCTGAACTTCCACGCCATGCGCTTCTGGTTGCGCAGCTCCGTGTAGATGCGGCTGGCGAAGGTGTCGTCGCCATTCACCACGGCGGTGCCGGAGGCGCCCAGGTTCTCCACGAAGAGCTTGCGCTTCACCTGGAAGTACTCCTCCAGGTCCTTGTGGTAGTCCAGGTGGTCGCGCGACAGGTTGCTGAAGCCCGCGGCCTTGAAGGTGAGCCCGTGCACGCGCTCCTGCGCGAGCGCGTGGCTGGAGACCTCCATCACCACCGTCTCCACGCCCGCGTCCACCATCTCGCGGAAGATGCGGTGCAGCTCCAGCGGGTCCGGCGTGGTGTTGGCCAGCTCCGTCGTCTTGCCGCCGAACTTGTAGCCCAGCGTCCCGATGACGCCCGGCGCCGGAGAGCCGGTGTACATGGCGGCCGTGGCGAGGATGGCCTCCAGGAGGTACGTGGTGGTCGTCTTCCCGTTGGTGCCGGTGACGCCCAGCAGCGTCAACTTGTCCGCGGGACGGCCGTGGAAGTTGGCCGCGATGAGGGCCAGCGCCTTGCGCGCGCTGCTCACCTTGAAGAACGGCACCTGCGAGGACTGCCCCTGCTTCTCCGAAACCACGGCGACCGCGCCGCGCGACACGGCTTCACCAATGAACTGGGCCCCGTCTTCCTTCAGGCCCGGCACGGCGATGAAGAGATCCCCCGGCTTCACGCGCCGCGAATCCTGCGTCACTCCCGTGACGTCGACCGCGGAACGGCCGCCCGAGGTCTGCTCGGCTCCACACCCTGCGAGGACATCCGTCAGCTTCATCTCTTCCCCTTCACACGCATTGCTTGCGGGGCCTGGAAAGGACACGGCCTCATTGCCGCGTCGCCAGTTCCAGCGTCACCCGTGCCCCCTTCTCCACCAGCGCACCGGCGGGGGGGGTCTGAGATACGACTCGTCCACTACCCTGCAGTTGTGGCTCCAGCGCCGCGGCGAGCATCTTCACCACGGCCTCGCGTCCTGCCTGACCCTGGACGTCCGGCACACGCACCGTGCCGGGCTCCGGGGTCTCGGTCACCGCATCCTCCAGGCCGGCCCGTGCGGGCACGGCCTTCGCCAGCGCCTTCGATGCCGGAGGGGGCATCACGGGCACGGCGGCCGCGGCCACCTCGGCGGGTGCCACCGTACGGGACGGGGGCACGGCCAGGTGGGCCATGGCGGCGGTAGCGATTTCCTTGAAGGCAGGGGCAGCCACGTTCCCCCCGTATACGTCTGTCTTGGGTTCGTCCACCACCACGAGAATCACGGCGCGCGGGGCCTCGGCTGGCACCATGCCCGCGAACGACGCGATGCGTTTGTCGGAATACCCCCGTGCCACGGGGTCCGCCTTCTGGGCCGTACCCGTCTTTCCGGCCACCCGGTAGTCGTCCATGGCGGCCTTGGGCGCGGTCCCTCCCTTGACCACCACGCTCTCAAGCATGCCCACGACCTGGCGCGCCACCCTCTGGGAAACGACCCGGCGCAGCTCCGTGGGCTGGTTCTCCAGCAGCACCACGCCGTCCGGGTCCACGACCTTGGAGACCAGGTACGGGCGCATCAGGACGCCGTCGTTGGCCAGCGCCCCGTAGGCCGCCGTCAGCTGGACGGCGGTGGAAGTCATGCCCTGGCCGAAGGATTGGGTGGCCAGGGAGATGTCCGATTTCGGAAACGGGATGACGCCCCGGCTCTCGCCGGTGAGCGCCAGGCCGGTGCGCTCCGCGAAGCCGAAGGCGTGGTAGGCGGCGACGAACTTCTCGCGGCCCAGGGCCTCGGCGACCTTCGCGGCGCAGATGTTGGAGGACACCTGGAGGATGCCCTGGGCGTTGAGCCAGCCGTGCGGGTGGGTGTCCCGGATGGTGTGCCGGCCAATGCGCATGGCGCCGTTCTCACAGAAGAACAGCTGGTCCGCGGTGATGGCCTTCTCTTCCAGCGCGGCGGCCACCACGAAGGCCTTCATCGTGGAGCCGGGCTCGAAGGCGTCCAGCGCGGCGCGGTTGCGGATGGCGTTCTTCACGCCGTCTTCCGGCGTGTTGGGGTTGAAGCGCGGGTTGTTGGCCAGCGCCAGAATCTCTCCGGTGCGCGGGTCCAGCACCACCGCCATGCCCGCCGTCGCCTTGGCGTCGTCCACCGCCTTGGCCAGCGCCTTCTCCGCGACGTACTGGAGGTGGCGGTCCAGCGTGAGCGTGACGGCGGCGCCCTGGCGCTCCAGCGGATCCATGGCGCCCTGGACCATCAGCTTGCGGCCCTTGGCGTCCCGGAAGCCGGAGGTGCGCGAGTTCTGCCCGGACAGCTCGTCCTCGAAGGCCAGCTCCAGGCCCTCCAGGCCGTGGCCGTCGGTGCCCACCATGCCCACGATGTGCGCGCCCAGCTCGCGCTGGGGATAGAAGCGCTTGGGCTCCTTGGTGAAGCCCAGGCCGGGCAGGCCCAGCGCCTTCACCGCCTCCACCTCCTGGGGCTTCGCCTGGCGCTTCACCCACGCGAAGCGCTTGGCGCGGGACAGGCGCGCGGCCAGGTCACCGCTGTCCATGTGCACGGCGCGGGCGAGCTGCCGGGCCGCCTGCGGCACGTCGGGGAGCAGGGACGGGTCCACCCAGATGGAGTCCACCTCCACGCTCTGCGCCAGCGGCGTGCCGCGACGGTCGAAGATGTCACCGCGCCGGGCGGGGATGTCGATCTGCCGGACGTACTGGTCCTGCGCCAGGCCCCGCAGCTTCTCCTGCTGGAAGACCTGGAGGTAGACCGCGCGGCCGAACGCCGTGCCCAAGAGCACCAGGAACAGCCCGAACAGGAGCTGGACCCGCAGCCGGAGCCCCTTCGTGTTCGACTCTGGAATCCGCGCGCTCTTGAGGTCCCTCACCGCCCGGTCCCCCGCTCCGCCACGCGGACGGCCGGGGCCGCCGAACGGGCCTGCGCGGTGCCGGAGCCCTTCACGCGCTCATCCGCGAGGGACACCACCGCGCTGCCCTTGGGCATGGCCATGCCCAGCTGCTCACGGGCCACGCGCTCCAGCCGCGCCGGGGCCTTGAGCGTGGCCAATTCCAGCTTGAGCCGGTCGTTCTCCCGGGTGAGCGAGCGGCTCTCGCCCTCCGCGTTGGACAGGCGGTAGCCCATGTCCACCACCAGCACGCGGCTCGTCACATGGAGGATGCCCACGCCAGCGAACAGGGTGAAGAGCATGACGGCGGGCAACAGGTGCAGCAGCACGCCGGCCACGGACACGGAGGGACGCGAGAGGGCCTTGCTCATCGGATTTTCTCCACCACGCGCAGGTGCGCGCTGCGAGAGCGGGGGTTGGCCTCGACTTCCGCTTCGGAAGCCGCGACGGCCTTCTTGGACACGAGGGCGAAGTCACCCTGGCTGTTGCACACGCACACCGGGAAGCCCGGCGGACAGGTGCATCCGCCCACCAGGGCGCGGAAGGCTTCCTTCACCTTCCGGTCCTCCAGGGAGTGGAAGGCGATGACCGCGGCGCGGCCGCCCACCTTCAGCAGCGAGGGCAGCGCGGCGAGCAGCGCGTCCAGCGCCTCCAGCTCCCCGTTCACCGCCATGCGCAGCGCCTGGAAGGTGCGGGTGGCCACGTGGATGCGGTCCGGCCACGCCTTGCGGGGCACGGCGCGCTTCACCACCTCCGCGGCCTCCAGCGTGCGCTGGGGCAGCGCCTTCTTCAGCTCCCTCGCGATGGGCCGGGCGAAGGGCTCTTCTCCAAAATCCTTGAGCAGCTTCGCCAGGTCGCGCTCGTCCGTTTCGGCGATGAGCTCCGCGGCGGTGAGGCCGCTGTCGCCCATGCGCATGTCCAGCGGGCCGTCCTTCATGAAGGAGAAGCCGCGCTCGGCCACGTCCAGCTGCGGCGAGGACACGCCCAGGTCCACCAGCACGCCGTCCACGGGGAGCAGGTCCTGCGCGACATGGGAGAGGTCCGCGAAGTTGCCCTGCCGGGCCTGGAAGCGCGGGTTGCCCCCCATGCGCGCGGTGGCGGCGGCCAGCGCCACGGGGTCCCGGTCCACGCCCACCACCGTGGCGCCCCGGGCGAGCAGCGCCTGGGTGTGGCCTCCGCCGCCGAGCGTCCCGTCGAGGATGATCTTCCCCTCCGCCGGGTTCAGCAGCTCCACCGTCTCGTGGAGCAGGACGGTCTGGTGCTGGAAGTCCACGGGCGGGGGCCTTGGGTGCGAAGGGTCAGACGAAGGGAGCGCGCGCGAGCTGGAAGGCGGCCCGGGCATCGTTCATGTGCGGGTACAGCTCGAAGGCGTCATGGGCGCCGGCCGCGCGGAAGATGGCGGCCAGGTACGGCGACAGCCCGGACAGCTTCACGTCGCCGCCAGCGCGGCGGAACGCGTCCGCGCGGGCCATCAGCGGGCGCACGCCCCGGTAGTTCAGGTGGGAGACGTCCGCGAAGTCGAGGACGACCTGGCGCGTGCCCCGGTGCAGCCGGTGCATCAGGTCCTCGCACAGCTTGACGAGGTCCGCCTCCTCCAGCTCGCCCTCCAGCATCAGCGTCTCCACGCGCTCGGACGCCGCCACCACCGCCCTGTTCCGACGAACCTCCTGCACCTGGTCCATGCGCCTGCCCACCCTTCTCTTTGCGAAACCTGAAGCTGTCGACTTCCTGGCTACGGCTGGCGCAGCTCGCCCAGCACCCGCAACACGTCCGGGGAGGTGGCTTCCTGGCGCGCGTCCTCCTGCGCCTTCGCCCAGCCTTCCTGGCTCCAAAGCTCAATCACCTTCACCATCCCCGCCCACACCACGTCCTTCTCCAGCTTCGCGTACGCCCTGAGCGACGGCGGAATCAGCAACCGTCCCAGCTTGTCCAGCGGGCACTCCTGCGCGCTGGCCACGTACAGCCGCATCAACGTCTTGACCCCCGGCTCCATGGGGTTGCGCCGGGCGAGCGCGGTCTCCAACGCCTCCCACTCCCGCACCGGATAGGCATGGAGGCAGGGGTCCAGGGCCGTGGTGACGATGAGCCGCTCGTCGTAGGCGCCCACCAGCGTCTCCCGCAGCTTGGCCGGGAGGCTGGTGCGCCCCTTCGCGTCGATCTGGTGCTCATAGACGCCTCGGAACACGCGGGACGATCCACCTTTTCAGCCCAGCACGGGACGGACCACCACTCCTTCCCACTTCTTACCCCTCTAACGGCCGGCATACATACGCGCCCCCCCCAGGGGGGTCAAGAAACCGCGCAACAGGCTGAAACACCGCGAGCACGGCGGCGGACATCCGCCAGGGCACACGCCGCGCGGCCTACCTTTGAGGATGGGGTAAACTTGAGTTCTTCCGCTCCCAGGCTGAGACTGGCAGTCACGTGAACACGAACGTTCGACTGAAGGTGGCCTACAAGACGCCGCAATCACTGGTCGGCGAGTACACCCGCAGCGTGGGTCTTGGCGGCGTCACCCTGGAGACGCGAAGGGCCCTGCCGCTGGGCACCCGGTTCACCTTCGAGCTGCACGCGGGCGGCATGCCGCGTCCGGTGGAGGTGCTGGGGGAGGTGGTCCGGGTGGAGCCCCGCCCCGGCGAGCGCTTCCTGCTGACCGTGCGCTACGACGGCGCGGAGGATCGCAGCGCGCTGGACGCGGTGCTCCAGTTCATCTTCGCCCAGGAGGAGCAGAACGGCCTGCGCCGCTTCCCGCGCATCCCGCTGCACCTGCGCGCGAGGGAGAGCGACCCCCGGGCGCCGTTCTTCTACGTGCGCGACATCTCCCGGGGCGGCGTGGGCCTGGAGGTGGACGCCCCCGCCCTGCCCCGCGAGGTGCAGGTGGGCACGCCCTTCTTCATGGAGATGGACATGAAGGAGGGGCCGCTGCTGCTCCACGGCGAGGTGGCGTGGACGTCCACGGTGCCGCGCAAGGGCGTGGCCCAGGCGGTGACGCCGGGCTTCGGCGCGACCTTCGGCCGGCTGCGTCCGGACATGGTCCAGCGCCTGGAGGACCTGATGTCGCTGGAGCACCTGCCGCCCGCGCCCTGGCGGGCCCGGGTCAGCTTCGGCCTGGATGCCGTGTCGCGGATGCCCTGAAGCCGCCTGGCCAGGGCACCCGCGAGGGCCTTGCCGGTTACAGCGGGTTGTACGGGTAGCCGCCGGCCTCCTCCAGGTCGGTGACGATGGTCTCCCGCAGCTCCGCCGGGTCGTACGCCGTGAAGGCGTCCAGCGCGGACAGGCGCCTCAACTCCAGTGAGAGCGCGTCCCCCTTGAGGGTGGCGCAGAGGGCGCGGCGGGTGCGCTCGAAGGCGCGCGTGGTGGACTCCATCGCGTACAGCCGCACCAGGGCCACGCGCACGGGGTCCTGCACGCCGCTGGTGGCGGCCTGCCGGGTGCGCGTCACCATGGAGTCCAGCGCGTACGCGTCCATCACCACGTCCGCCAGCGCGGCCATGACCTCCTGGTGCTTGTCCAGCTCCGTGCCGAAGGTCTCCGCGGCCAGGCGCATGCCGTGGATGGCCAGGTGCTTGGCGCACTCGGCGGCGATCTCCTCCTGGGCCAGCGCGTCCTGGCGGCCCGCGCGGGGCCGCTCGCCGCGGCCCAGCTCCTCCGCCACGGAGCGCGCCTGCGCGAACAGCGGCAGGTCGCCCTTCACGGCGCGCTTGAGCAGCATGCCGGTGATGAGCATCCGGTTGATTTCGTTGGTGCCCTCGAAGATGCGGTTGATGCGCGCGTCGCGGTAGGCGCGCTCCACCGGGTACTCCTCGATGTAGCCGGCGCCGCCGTGCACCTGCACCGCGTCGTCCACCAGGAAGCCGATGGCCTCCGAGCCGAAGACCTTCATGATGGAGGCCTCGCAGGCGAACTCCTCCATCGCGGCGATGACGTGCGCGTCGTAGTCCTTGTCCGAGCGCTCCTTCGACGCGAGGCGCCCGTCCACCAGGCCCGCCGTGCGGTAGGTCATGCTCTCCACCGCGTAGACGAGCGTGGCCATGCGCGCGAGCTTCTCGCGGATGAGCGGGAACGTGGCGATGGGCGCCTTGAACTGCTTGCGCTCCTGCGCGAACTTGAGCGCGTTCTGCAGCTGCAGCTTCATGCTGCCGATGACGCCCGCGCCCAGCTTCAGCCGGCCGTAGTTGAGGATGTTGAAGGCGATTCGGTGGCCCTTGCCCAGCTCGCCCAGCAGGTTCTCCACGGGAACCTGCGCGTCCTCGAAGTAGAGCGGGCACGTGGACGAGCCACGGATGCCCATCTTGTGCTCCTCCGGGCCCACGGTGAGGCCCGGGGTGTCCTTCTCCACGATGAAGCCGGTGAACTTGTCGCCGTCCACCTGCGCGAAGACGACGAACACGTCCGCGAAGGCCGCGTTGGTGATGTAGAGCTTGGAGCCGTTGAGCACGTAGTGCTTGCCGTCCTGCGACTTCACCGCCTTCGTCTTGGCCCCGCGCGCGTCGCTGCCGCTGCCCTGCTCCGTCAGCGCGTACGCCGCCACCCACTCACCCGAGGCCAGCTTCGGCAGGTACTTCGCCTTCTGCGCCTCGTTGCCGAACCACACGATGGGCAGCGACCCGATGCCGGTGTGCGCGCTGGACGTCACCGACCAGGAGCCCAACAGGCTCATGGCCTCCGCGAGCAAGAGCGACGTCGTCTTGTCCAGGCCCGTGCCGCCGTACGTCTCCGCGATGTCCACGCTCAAGAGGCCCAGCTCGCCCGCGCGGCGCAAGAGGTCGCGCAGCAGCGCGTTGTCCTTGCCCTCGATGCGCTCGGCCTGGGGCAGCACCTGCTCACGGCAGAACTGGAGCGCCGTCTTGAAGAAGAGCCGCTGCTCCTCGGAGAACGTCTCCGGCGTGAGGATGCGGGTGGAGCCCACCTCCTGGAAGAGGAAGGCGCCCCCGGAGAGGACGTCCTGGGGGCGGGGAGCGGGCTCGGTTGCGGCGACCATCAACGACCTCCGGGGAGGGAGCATTGCCCTCCGAAGCCTTCTGGAAAAAGGCGCGCGGCACATTAGGGCGCGCGGACCGCTGGGGGTAGTAGCGGCGCGCCCCCGCCGCCTCAATGCGACATGGAGTCCACTCGGGGTGCGTGCCTGGCCGCCAGGCAGCCCCCGCGTCCGTCAAGGCCGGGGCGTGGGGTACACGAGGCAGAGCGTGTCGAAGAGCCCCTCCTCCGGCGCGACGTACGTGCCGCCGAGCGCCCGCGCCACCTGCACGACCTCCGTACCGAACGAAGGGACGATGCACAGGTCGTCCGACGTGGTGAAGCGCGTCTTCAGCCGGGCCAGCTCCCGCCGCAGCGTCGCGATGTCCTGGCGTCCGCCGCGCACCGGCACGGAGGGGCCGTTGCGGTCCGGCCCCGGCAGCTTCCCCACGCTGGAGGTCAACTCGAAGCCGTCCGCGCGCTGGATGATGCGCAGCTTGCCGGGCGCCACCTCCTCCAGCCACGCCCGGAAGCCCTGCTCGTCGCGCAGCACCAGCCGGTAGGCCACCGGCGCGTCCGGATGCTGAAGCCACACCTCCGCCGCCTGCGCACGAAGCACCGCCAGCGCGTCGGACGCCTGCGCGAGGAACGTGTCCTCGTCCGCGACGGCGACAAGCACGTCCCGGCCCTTCACCCGCTCCGCGAGCCGGCCCGCGTCCTGCGCGCGCGACGGCGTGAAGCGCTCCGCGCCCAGCCGCACCTGGTCTCCGGACAGCTCCAGGCGGAGGAGGTCGTCCGGGAGGGGCTCGCCAAAGACGGGCGCGGGCAGCAGCGTGACGTTCGCGTCCGCCCACCCGCCGGCGTCCCCGGGCACGCCTGCATCCACTGCGAGTGCAGGCACGGGAGACACCGGGCGTGCCGGTTCAGCGGGCGGTGACTCCCGGCAGCCACCCCATGTGAGGGTGCTCCACACCAAGAGGAAGAATGCAGGGTTACGGGAACAGGCTGGCGAGCGTAGCGGAATATTCCACCCGGGGCGTCTGAATGGCCTCATGATAGCTTCTCGCGGTTTTGCGAAGGACTCCCCTCCACCGGAGCCGACTCGAACGTGCCGCAGCCTTCCGCTGGCTTCCAGTTCGGAAAGTACAAGCTGCTCGAGCGCATCGCGACGGGCGGCATGGCGGAGATCTACCGCGCCCGGATGACGGCGGTGGCGGGCGTGACGAAGCCGGTGGTCATCAAGAAGATCCTCCCCGGCTACGCGGACGACAGCGCGTTCGTGTCCATGTTCATCAACGAGGCGCGCATCGCGCTGGGGCTGTCGCACGGCAACATCGCGCAGATCTTCGACTTCGGTGAGGTGGAGGGCGAGTACTTCCTCGCGATGGAGTGGGTGGACGGCCATCCGCTCTCGCACGTGCTGCGCCGGGCGCGGGAGAAGGGGCTGCCCGCGCTGCCGCCACCGCTGGCGGTGCTGGTGGCCATCGACATGCTGCGCGGGCTTGCGTACGCGCACACGCGGCTGGACGACAACGGCCGTCCGCTGCACATCGTCCACCGGGACGTGAGTCCCCAGAACGTGCTCCTCTCCTTCGAGGGGCAGGTGAAGCTGGTGGACTTCGGCATCGCGCGGGCGCGGCTCGCCGGGCGCTCCGACACGAAGGCGGACCCCGCGAAGGGCAAGTACGTCTACTTCGCGCCGGAGCAGGCGCGCGGCGAGGCGCTGGACGCGCGCACGGACGTGTTCGCCGCGGGCACGGTCCTCTACGAGATGCTCTGCGGACGGCGCCCCTTCGAGGGCTCGCTCCAGGACGTGCTGCGGAAAATCTCGCAGGGCGACTTCCCCCGCCCGCGCGAGTGGACGCCGAACATCCCCGCCGCGCTGGAGCGCATCCTGCTCACCGCGATGGCCACCAGCCCGGAGCAGCGCTACCCCACCGCGCAGGCCTTCGCGGAGGCGCTGGCGCGGCAGCTCCACGTCACCGCGCCGGACGTGTCCACCAGCGACCTGGGCCACTTCATGGGCTACCTCTTCGAGCCGGAGCTCGTGGAGGCCGGCCGCCCGGTGCAGCTGCCGCGCGAGTTCATTGCCCGGGTGGGCCGCTGGAGCGGCGTCGCGGAACCGCCGCCCATCCCCACGCCGCCGGAGATGCCCCGCCTCGTCTCCGACCCCGGCAGAGAACCCCGGGGGGATCTGACGACGCAGCCCCTGCCCCCGCAGGCGATGCCGCCCGAGCCGCCGCCCGCGTGGCACCGCTCCCTGAAGGGCTGGGCGGTGCGCGGCGCGCCGGTGGTGGTGGCCGCGCTCGTGGCCACGTGGCTGGGCCTGGTGATGGGCGGGTCCAATTCGTTCGCGGTGGAGCTCAGCTCGTCCCCGCCGGGCGCCACCATCCGCGTGGACGGGCGGACGCTGACGGAGACGACGCCCACGCTCGTCACCCAGCTGCCGTCGGACCGCGAGCACGTCCTGGAGGTGCTGCTGCCGGGCATGGTGCCCTTCAGCCAGCGCGTGCAGGCCGAGCGCGGCACCACGCTGGCCGTCCACGCGCGGCTCGCGCCGAAGCACCCGGCCGCGCCCAGGGCCCTGCCCCGCGCGGGACCGGAAGACACGCCCGCCTTCGCGCGCTACTCCTCCGGAGGCCCGTTCGCGCTCAGCGCGCTCGCGCATGCCCTGCGCGTGCCCCCGTCCCAGGCGGCCCGCATGCGGTTGGATCCGTCCCGCGCCTATGGCCTGCGCGTGGAGGGCCGCGTGTCGGTGGGCGGCCCCCTGCCGGTGACCCAGGCCGTGTACTTCCTGGAGGGCGGCACGGCCCTGTCCGCGCGCGACAGCTTCGGCCTGGTGGGCACCGACGAGGTGCTGGTGCGCGACGCCTCCGTCCTCTACGTGTTCCTCTGGGACGACCGCCCGGACGACAACCGCGGCGCCCTCCAGGTGCACGTGCGCGAACAGGCGAGCGGCGCCATCACCACCCTGCTGCTGGACGCGCGCCGCCACGCCGTCTCGCTGTCCCCCCACGACGGCTTCACGCTCCGGGAGCTGGAGCCCTCCACCACCTACCGCGTCGTCGTGCGCTCGGCGCGGGAGCCGGCGCGGACGCGCGGCTTCGCTGGCGGAGAGGTGGGCGGGGTGCTGGCGCTGCACGGCGCGGGGGCGTCCCCGGCCATGGCCCCGGGCACGCTGGAGCTCCTGGAGGTCAACCAGCCCATGGTGCTGCGCGGCGCGGCCTGGCTGCGGCTCGCGTTCCCGGACGACGACGTCAACGACAACTCCGGCGGCCTCACGCTGGAGGTGACGCCGGTGGCGCCGCTGCACCAGTAGCCACTGCTACAGGGCGCCGCCAGCCTGTAGCCGAAAAATTGATCATCCGGGCGTCCCCCCTACCCTGGGCCGCCTCGGAGGACGCTCAATGAAGAAGCTGCTGGCGGTGCTGGCCCTGGGATTCGCGGTGATGGCGACGGTGGGACTTTCCTCTCGCGTGGACGCGCGGCCCGGAAGCACGGTGGACGAGGGGCCGACCGACGCCCAGATCGACGCCGTCCTGGACTCGCGGGCGCACGAGGTCATGGCCAAGCTGTTGGAAGCGCAGCGCAATGCCAACCGGATGACACAGCTTCCCCGGTAATCTCGTGGCATCCGGCGGGGCACGGTGCTACGACCGGCGCTCGCTTCGGTGCTCATCCCACCCGCCCACGAGGGGGCCATGCCAGAAGGGTCCGCTGCACTCCAGCTCCAGGTTGGAGACCGGGTCGTCTACCCCAACCAGGGGGTCTGCCGCGTCGCCGCCATCGACGTGAAGGAGGTGGCGGGCCAGAGCCTCACCTTCGTCACCATGCGCCGGGAGGAAGACGGCGCGGTCGTGATGGTGCCGCAGGGAAAAATCATCTCCATCGGCGTGCGCAAGGTCGCCAGTCCCGCGGACGTGGAGGAGATCTACGCGTTCCTCCGCTCGGACAGCGACAAGGCGGACCTGGACTGGAAGCAACGCGCTCGCACCAACCTGGACCGCATGACCCAGGGCGGCATCCTGGGGCTGGCGGAGGTCGTCAAGGGCCTCCAGGTCCTCAGTGAGCTGCGGCCGTTGCCCACCAAGGAGCGCGAGCTCTACGACAACGCCCGGCACCTGCTGGTCTCGGAGGTCGCCGCCGCGCTGGGCACCGCCGAGGCCAACGCCGAGGACTCCATCGACATCGTCCTCTTCCCGCCCGGGAAGGAGCGTCCCAAGCGCACCGCCGCGGAGTTCGCGCGGCCCGTTGGCGACGAGGACGACATGGACCTCGACGGCGACCTCATCGGTCTGGAGGGCGGAGAGCTGGACCTGCCCTCGGACGAGGAGCCCGCGTCCGAGTCCGAGGAGGAGTCCTCCGAGGAAGGTGGCGAGGAGGAGGAGGGCGGCGAGGAGGAGGGCGGCGAGGACGCTCCCAAGAAGCGCGGCCGTCCGCCCAAGGCCAAGCCGGCCGAGGGCGCGGAGCCCGCCGCTCCGAAGAAGCGCGGCCGTCCGCCCAAGCCCAAGCCGGAGGTGGTGGAGGGTGCCGAACCCGCCGCCCCGAAGAAGCGCGGCCGTCCACCCAAGGCCAGGCCGCCGGAGGGCGCCGCGCCCGCGGAGCCCGCCGCTCCGAAGAAGCGCGGCCGTCCTCCCAAGGCGAAGCCGCCCGAGGACGAGTGAACCGCAGGACCCCACGGCCCTCCCGGCCGCCCGCGTCGCGACAGAGCGCACGCCCGGCACCGCGAGGGCCTTCTTCCCGCCGAGGTGACGCCCCGTGATTCGCGTCGTGACGCTGGACCCCTTCGACGACAAGCAGCTCGCCAAGTTCAACCGCACGCTCTACACGGCCTTCGGCGTGGGCAGCGAGCACAGCGGCACCGCGGAGATTCCCGCGGGCATGTCCGAGCCCCTGGACGCGGAGAAGCTGCTCGAAGAGGTGAAGGGCATCCGGGCCTACAAGGACGACAAGGTGCTGCTGCTCACCTCGCGCAAGCTGAAGGACCGCGACCTGCCCAGCGGCAAGGCGCCCACGTCGGGCTTCGCGAAGTACGGCAAGGACCGGGCAATCCTCTCCATCGCGCCGTTCAAGGACCTGGAGAAGGACTTCAAGCCCATCGCGCGCCACGCGCTGCACCAGCTGGGCACGCTGTGGGAGCTGCACCACTGCCTGGATCCGCGCTGCTCGATGTATCCGCCCTGGACGCCGTCCTTCAACCAGGGCGACCACATCTTCTGCACCTTCTGCCGCGAAAAGAGCGAGCAGAAGATCCGTCTTGCCAAGTCCTAAGGCCCTGCGCGCCCTGCCCCTGGTGGAGTTGGGGGCCCTGCTGCTCGTCGCGCTCCTGTGCCTGGTCTTCCAGCTGAGGCTCCCGGGCCGGCTGCCCACGGACGCGGACGAGCGCGCCGTGGCGGACGTGCTGGCCCGCGACGCGCGCCCCGGGGACGCGGTGCTGCTCTTCCCCTGGTGGACCGAGCGCGCCCGCCTCTTCGTGCCTCCTTCCGTCCCCGTGTACGGGTGGCTGGACTCCGACGGCGCGGACCTGAGCGCGCACCCGCGCGTCTGGGTGCTGGGCCAGCCGGAATTGCCCCGCTCCGACGTGGGCGCGTTTGAAGCGGCCTTCCTCCCCGGCCGCAAGGCGCTGGGCCCCGAGTCCCGCATGGGCCCGCTGTCGCTGCGCCTCTATGAGAACGGCCGCTACCGCCCGCGCCACTGGGTGGCGAGCGAGTCCGCGAACACGGCGCGCGTGTACCTGGAGCAGCCGGACGGCTCCCGCACGGACTGCCCCTTCGACGGGCGCGTGCACCGCTGCCCCGGACCGCCGCACCTGTACGTGGCGCCGGAGTGGCACGAAATCTTCTACGAGCCCCGCCACTGCCTGTGGATGCACGCGCCGGGCGGCCCCCAGCGGCTGGTGGCGGAGTTCGCCAACGTGCCCGCCGGCATGGGCCTGCGGATGGAGGGCGGCATCATCTTCGAGTTCGCGCACCCCAGGGACCCGCGCCTGTCCACCTCGTACGTCGGCGTGGATGACGCGGCCACGGGCCAGCGGCTGATGTACGTGCCCATTCCCCCGGGCCGCGAGGGCGTGCAGAAGGCGGAGGTGGTGCTGCCGCCCGGGCCGCCGCGCACGGTGAAGGTCTGGACGCAGGCGGACAACGCGGAGTCGCGGCAGCTCTGCCTGGACGTGATGGCGCTGGAGCCCGCGGTGGGGGTGAAGCCATGACGTTGCAGCTGACCGGCCGCCCCGCCACGCGCGAGGAGAAGCTCACGGCCCTGGCGCTGTGGGTGCTGGCCTTCGCGGCGCTGTGGATGACGGAAGCGGCCGTGGGCTTCACGCGCGACGAGAGCGTCTACTTCGCCGCGGCCGAGGGCTATTCGCAGTGGTTCCGGCTGCTGTTCCACTCGCCCGCGCAGGCGTTCACGGACAGCGCCATCGTGCGCTTGTGGGACTACAACCACGAGCACCCGGCGCTGATGAAGACGCTGTTCGGGTTGAGCCACCTGCTCTTCCACGACACGCTGGGCGTGATGCGCGACGCGACGGCCTTCCGGCTGCCCGCGTTCGCCATGGCGGCGCTGGTGCCCGCGCTGTGCTTCCTGCTGGGCAGCGCGCTGTATGGCCGCACCGCGGGGTGGTTCGCCGCCCTCTCCTTCCTGCTGGTGCCCCGCCAGTACTTCAACGCGGAGCTGGCGTGCTTCGACATGCCGGTGGCCGCGATGTGGCTGCTGGTCGTGTACTGCTTCTGGCGCGCGCTGGAGAGCACCCGCTGGGGCGTCGCGTGCGGCGTGGCGTTCGGCCTGGCCATCGCCACGAAGCACAACGCCCTCTTCCTGCCGTTCGTGCTGTCGCCGTTCGCGCTGTGGCGCGCGTGGCAGGCCAGCGAAGGCAACCCCGAGGCCCGCGCGCGGCTGGGCCGCTTCGTGGGGCTCTTCGCGGCGGTCGCGGTGCTGTACGGCCTGCTGGTGGTGTTCCTGGGCGGGCCCGCCAACTTCCAGAAGAAGTTCCTGCTCCTGAGCCCGCACACGCTGTTCTTCGTGGGGCTCGCGGTGGGCTGCGTCGTGCTGCTGCGGGACTTGCGGCGGGTGAGCCTGCCCGTGACGCGGGCGCTGGTGCCGCTGGCGGCGATGGCGGTGCTGGGCCCCGTCCTCTTCTATCTGCACTGGCCCTACCTCTGGCACGCGCCGGTGGACCGCACCGCGTGGTACCTGGCCTTCCACGCGACGCACAACCACTACGCCTGGTTCTACCTGGGCACGCTGATGCGCGGGCCGCCCTTCCCGCTCAGCTACGTGGTGGTGAAGACGGCGCTGACGGTGCCCACCAGCCTCTTCGTGCCCATGGTGACGGGCTTCGTCGCGCTCGTGGGCCGCGCGCTGTTGAGCGTCAGTGCCCGCACGCGGGACTGGGTGCGGATGCCCACCGCGTCGGAGGCGCTGGTGGGCGTCAACGCGGTGACGTCCATCCTCATCATCAGCCACCCGCAGGTGCCGCACTTTGGCGGCGTGAAGCACTGGTTCCCGTCCATGCCCTTCCTGGGCATCCTCGCGGGCGCGGCGGTGGCGCGCGGGTGTTTCGCGCTGTGGGACGTGCTGAAGGCGCGGCGCCCTTCCCTGTCACCGCTGGCGGTGACGGTGCCGGTGTTCGCGCTGCTCCTGGCGCCCGCGCTCCTGGGGCTGGTGCGGGTGTTCCCGTACGGCACGGCGGCGTACTCGGAGCTGGCGGGCGGGCTGCCGGGCGCGGCGACGCTGGGGATGCAGCGGCAGTTCTGGTCCAGCCACGTCACCGGCGTGCTGCCGTGGATCAACGAACACGCGAAGCCGGGCGCGCGCGTCTACCTGCACGAGGTGAATGGCTTCTCGTTCCGGGACTACCAGCGCAATGGCATGCTGCGTCCGGACGTGCGCGCGGTGAACAGCCCGTTCGACGCGGACATCGTCGCGTACCAGTACCACCAGGAGTTCCGCGAGCACGAGTTCCTCACATGGCAGGCCTTCGGCACGCGCACCCCCGTCACCGGGCTGTACCTGGACGAGACGCCGCAGGTCATCGTCTACCAGCGTCCGGAGTGAGTCCCGGGCCGGATGACGCAAGGGGACATGTGCACGACCGTGCACTCGGCGGGCTGGCAGGGCTTCACGAAAAGCAGAGAGGCCGGGAAGGCGTGGCGCCAGGGTAGGATCCAGGTGTCGGCCATTCCACCTTCTTCGCGGGGGAGAGACACATGACGCGCTGGACGGGTTTGTTGACGGTGATGGCGTTGGGCGCGGGCTTCGCGGGTTGCGACGACGCGAAGCCGCCCGCGAAGGTGGCGCGCGCGCAGGTGAAGCGCACGGGCCCCGCGACGATGGAGATCATCCCCACCGAGGGGCAGCTCCCCTACTGCATGCTCTTCACGATGTCGGAGAAGGGCGTCATCCGGCAGCTGACGCTGACGCGGGAGAACCGCTCCATCCGCTGCGACCCGGGGCGCCCGGTCGCCAACACCAGCTTCCGGGTGCCGGTGCAGGAGGGCAAGGTGCGCGTCTACATCTTCTTCTCCGACGAGCGCGTGCCCGCGGGCTCCGTCGCGCAGCAGCTCTACGACCTGCGCGACCGCGAGCGCGTCACCGCCATGGACCTGCGGCTGCCGGGGCGCATCTTCGTGGAGACGCTGGAGTTCCAGCCGGAGACGGGTGAGCCGGAGGCGACGGGCGTCGTCGTGGGCGCGGGCGGCGTGGTGACGTCCGACGGAGGCACGGCCGAGGATGCGGGAACGCGCGCGCTGACCGTGGAGCCGATGGCCAACTGAGCTCCCGACGTGAAGAAGCCCGAGGGTGGAATCTCCGCCCCCGGGCCTCCGTACCGCGTCAGGCCGTGACGTCGAGGCGGCCTAGTTCACCCAGCCACCCGTGTAGCGGTTGCGCTCCAGCCGGGCCAGGCGCTCGCGCTCCTGCCGTTCCCGCTCCAGCCGGGCCTGCCGCTCGCGCTCCAGCTTCGCCAGCCGTTCGCGCTCCAGCCGGGCCTGGCGCTCGCGCTCCTGCCGTTCCCGCTCCAGCCGGGCCTGCCGTTCCCGCTCCTGCCGCTCGCGCTCCAACCGGGCCTGGCGCTCGCGTTGCTGCCGTTCCCGCTCCTGGCGCTCGCGCTCCAGCCGAGCCTGGCGCTCGCGCTCCTGACGCTCGCGCTCCATGCGGGCCTGGTCCTGGCGGCTCACGAGGGGGGTGGCGGCGTGGAAGTCCGCCGCCATCACCGGGGAGCTCGCGACGAGCGCCACAGCCACCACCATCTTCTTGAGCATCGCCTTCATGACCTGCCTCCGTTGAGCCGCGCTGTTGCTGCGTTCTGAACCTTCTGACGGGGGAGGCCCTGCAGGATTCAGCCACCGCGGCCTTCCGAAACACTCCGAAATCAAGCCAGAGTGAAGCCTGCGGCATTCCACCCCTGGGGAAGACCACGTGACGCGCTGGACGGGCTTGTTGACGGTGATGGCGTTGAGCGCGGCCTTCGTGGGCTGCGATGACGCGACGCCGCCCGCGAAGAGAGCGCGTGCCCTGGTGAAGCGGACCGGCGCCGCGACGATGGAGGTCATCCCCACCGAGGGACAGCTCCCCTACTGCATGCTCTTCACGATGTCCGAGAAGGGCGTCATCCGGCAGCTGACGCTGACGCGGGAGAACCGCGCCATCCGCTGTGACGCGAACGAGCCCGTCGCCCACACCCGCTTCCGCGTGCCGGTGCAGGAGGGCAAGGTGCGCGTCTACGTCGTCTTCTCCGACGAGCGCGTGGCGGCGAACGCGGTCGCGCGGCAGCTCTACGACCTGCGAGACCGCGAGCGCATCACCGCCATGGACCTGCGGCTGCCAGGGCGCATCTTCATGGAGACGCTGGAGTTCACGCCGGTGGTGGACACCGTCATGGACGCGGGAGCCCGCGCGCTGACCGCGGACTCCACGCTCCACTGACCTCCAGGCGCGAAGAAGCCCGAGGGTGGAATCTCCGCCCCCGGGCCTCCGCGTTGCTTCATGTTGTGCCGACAGGCCTACCCGCGCCAGCCACCGTTGTAGCGCGCGCGCTCCATGCGGGCCAGGCGCGCCCGCTCCCGGCGCTCACGCTCCAGCCGCTCCTGACGCTCGTGCTCCCGGCGCTCACGCTCGATGCGGGCCAGGCGCTCACGCTCCATCCGCTCGCGCTCCAGCTTCGCCAGCCGCTCGCGCTCCCGGCGCTCACGCTCCTGACGCTCGCGCTCCAGCCGGGCCTGCCGCTCGCGCTCCAGCCGCGCGCGCTCCATCCGTTCCCGCTCCAGCCGCCCCAGGCGCTCACGCTCCATCCGCTCGCGCTCCATGCGGGCCTGGTCCTGACGGCTCACGAGGGGGGAGGCGCCGTGGAAGTCCGCCGCCATCACCGGGGAGCTCGCAACGAGTGCCACCGCCACCACCATCTTCTTGAGCATCGCCTTCATGACCTGCCTCCGTGAGCCGCGTTGTTGCTGCGTTCTGAACCTTCTGACGACAGAGGCACGGGTTGATTCACCGCTCAAAAGGCACGAGGCCCCTCCCGTTTCCCTCGGAAGAGGCCCCGCTGAAACACTCTGAAATCAAGCTGGAGTGAAGCCGCTTTTCAGTACGCCTCGCGGGCCATGGCCAGCAGATCCGCCTCCGTCACCGAGCGCGGATTGCCCTGGTGTGAAGCGTCCTGGAAGGCCTTCTGCGCGATGTGCTCCAGGTCCTGCTCCTTCACGCCCGCCTCGCGCAGCCGCGTCGGGATGCCGACGGCCGCCGCCAGCTTGCGCACGCGGTCGATGGCGTTCGCGGCGAGCACCTCCTCGCGCGCGTTGGACGTGTCCCCCAGCGCGATGGAGATGCGCGCCAGCCGCGCCGTGCAGGACGCGCGGTTGAACTCCATCACCGCGGGCAGGACGATGGCGTTGGCCAGGCCATGCGGCACGTTGGAGATGGGCGTCAGCGCGTGCGCCAGCGCGTGGCTCGCGCCCAGGCCCTTCTGGAAGGCCATGGCGCCCTCCATCGCGGCCACCATCATGTCCGTGCGCGCGGCCAGGTCCTTGCCCTCCTTCACCGCCGTCACCAGCGAGCGCCCCACGCGCATCACCCCGTCGATGGCCACCGCGTCCGCGAGCGGATGGAAGCCATTGGCGACATGCGCCTCGATGCAGTGGGTGAGCGCGTCCATGCCCGTGGCCGCCGTGACGGACGGAGGCAGGCCCAGCGTCAGCTCCGGGTCGATCACGGCCGCCTTCGGCAGCAGGTACGGGCTGAAGATGACCGTCTTGCGGCCCGTGTCCGCCAGCGTCACCACGCCGGAGCGCCCCACCTCCGAGCCCGTGCCCGCGGTCGTCGGAATGGCGATGAGCGGCGGCAGGTCGTCGCGCACGTACTGGTCGCCGCCCTTCGCGTCGTCGTAGCGGCTGAGCGGCGGCTCATGCGTGGTGAGCAACTGCACCAGCTTGCCCGCGTCCAGCGCGCTGCCGCCGCCCAGGGCGACGATGCCGTCCGCCTTGTGCGCGCGGTACGCCTCCAGGCCCGCGAACACGTCACGCTCCGTGGGGTTGGGCTCCACGCGGTCGAACACCGCGCACTCCATGCCCGCGCCCTTGAGCACGTCCGTGACGCGCGTGGCGAGCCCCGCCTTCACCACGCCCGCGTCCGTCACCAGCAGCGGGCGCTTCATGTTCAACCGCGCCGCGTGCGCGGGCAGCCGCTGGAGCGCGCCCGCGCCGAACACGATGCGCGTGGGCCACGACATCTCCGTGACGCGCGGCTCCGAGGGAATGTCAAAAGGCTTCATGAACGGTCCTCCTTCAAAAATCAGATGAGCTCCAGGTAGCGCTCCAGCTCCCAGGAGGTGACCGCCCGCTCGTACTGGCGCACCTCCCACTCGCGGGTGCGCACGAAGTGGTCCACGAAGCCCTCGCCCAGGATTTCGCGGGCACGCTCGCTGTTCTTCAGCAGGGCCACCGCGTCCTTCAGGTTGCGAGGCAGCGGCTTCGTGTTCTTCGCCTCGTAGGCATTGGACAGCACGGGCGCGGGCGGCTCGATTTCGTTCTCGATGCCCCACAGGCCCGCGGCCAGGCTCACCGCCATGCCGATGTACGCGTTCATGTCCGCGCCCAGCTGGCGGTACTCGATGCGCATGGACTTCGCGCTGTCACCGATGACGCGGATGGCGCAGGTGCGGTTCTCCAGGCCCCACGTCGCGCTGGTGGGCGCCCAGGTGTTCTCCACGCTGCGCTTGTAGCTGTTGATGGTGGGCCAATAGAGCGCCGTGAGCTCCGGCATCAGCGCCACCTGCCCGCCGATGTAGTGACGCATCAGCTTGCTCATCCCGTGCTTCTGCGACGGGTCGTGGAAGAGGTTCTCCTCGTCCTTCAGGTTCCACAGCGACTGGTGCACGTGGCCGGAGCAGCCCGGCAGCTTCGGGTCCACCTTCGCCATGAAGCACGCGGACACGCCGTGCTTCGCGCAGATCTCCTTCACCACCGTCTTGAAGAGCGCCGCGCGGTCCGCCGCCAGCTCCAGCGTGTCGTAGCGGATGGCCGCCTCGAAGACGCCCGGGCCCGTCTCCGTGTGGAAGCCCTCGATGTTGAGCCCGTACGCGTTGCACCCGTCGATGAGCGCGTGCACCAGCGGCGCGTTCATGGACGTGCGCAGCCACGAGTAGCCGAACATGCCCGGCGTCAGCGGCGTGAGGTCCTTGAAGCCCTTCTCATGCAGGCTCTGCGGGCCCTCCTTGAAGAGGAAGAACTCGTACTCCGCGCCGAACTTGGGCAGGAAGCCCAGCTTGCGCGCGCGCTGCCCCATCTTCTGGAGCAGCTGGCGCGGGCTCGCCTCGAAGGGCGTGCCGTCCGCGTTGACGAAGTCCAGCAGGAACGCCGCGGTGTCCGGCTCCCACGGGATGATGCGCGCGGTGGACAGGTCCACCTTCGCGGGCGTGTCCGGGTAGCCTGTGTGCCAGCCCGTCACCTTGGTGTTGTCCAGCAGCTCGTCGCCCAGGTCCCAGCCGAAGACGACGTCGCAGAAGCCCATGTTGCTCTTCGCGGCGCTGTAGAACTTCTCCAGCGACACGTACTTGCCGCGGAAGACGCCATCCACGTCGATGGCGCCCAGCTTCACCTTGCGGACGCCCTTCTCGTCCATCCACCGGCGCAGGGAGTCCATGTCCCCCTGCTGTCCGGGCACCGCTCGCGGCCCACTCTCACCGCGCTCCTTCGCGCGAGCCCGGCGGGCCATCGCCGGATGGGTGAGCACCTTGGCCTTGGGACGCGACGGCATGCGGACCTTCCTTTTCTTCGTCATGAAGCGATGGAGCAGTGGAATGGAGGGACGCGCGATGGCTCAGGGGGACGGAAGCTTCGTCCACACGGCCTTCGTCTGGAGGTAGCCGTCCAGCGCGTGGTGGCCCAGGTCCTTGCCCCAGCCGGATTCCTTGTAGCCACCGAAGGGCGCCGCGTCGTCGAACTCGTTGAAGCAGTTGATCCACACCACGCCGCTCTTCACCTGCTTCGCCAGCGCGTGCGCCTTGGCCACGTCACCGGTCCAGATGGACGCGGCCAGGCCGTACTGCGTGCTGTTCGCCATCGCGATGGCCTCCGCGTCGTCGCGGAAGCGCAGGCAGCTGAGCACCGGGCCGAAAATCTCCTCCTGGGCAATCTTCATGTCCGGCTTCACGTCGCCGAAGATGGTGGGCTTCACGAAGCAGCCCTTCGCCTTGAAGCCCTCCGTGTCGCGGCCGCCGCCCGCGAGCAGCTTCGCGCCCTGCTGCTTGCCGCTCTCGATGTAGCCCAGCACCACGTCCATCTGCTTCTGGCTCACCAGCGCGCCCATCTCCGTGGTCGCGTCCAGCGGGTCGCCCACCTTCATCGTGCGCGCCTTCTCCACCAGCTTCGCGACGAACGCGTCGTAGGCCTTTTCATGCACCAGCACGCGGCTGCCCGCGTTGCACGTCTCACCCTTGTTGCCGAAGATGCCCCAGAAGCACGCCTCCACCGCGCGGTCGAAGTCCGCGTCCGGGAAGATGATCTGCGGGCTCTTGCCGCCCAGCTCCAGCGTCAGCTTCTTCAGGTTGCTCGCGGCGGACGCCTGGAGCAGCCGGCGCGCGGTGCGGCCGGAGCCGGTGAAGGAAATCTTGTCCACGTCCGGGTGCCGGGCAATCGCCTCGCCCGCGGGGTCACCCAGGCCGGTGACGACGTTGATGACGCCGGGCGGGAAGCCCACCTCCAGCGCCAGCGCGCCCAGCTTCAGCGCGGTGAGCGGCGTGTACTCGGAGGGCTTCACCACCACCGTGCAGCCGGCGGCCAGCGCGGGGCCCAGCTTCCAGCCCAGCATGCACGTGGGGTAGTTCCACGGGATGATGGCGCCCACCACGCCCACCGGCTCCTTGAGCGCGTAGGTGTGGAAGGGGCCGTCCACCGGCAGCACCTCGCCCGTGATGGTGCTGGCCATGTCCGCGAAGTTCGCGAGCGTCGCGGCGGCCGGCGCCACGTCACCCCGGATGGCGTCCTTGAACACCTTGCCGTTGTTCATGGACTCGACGAGCGCGAACTCCTCGCGCCGCTCGAAGAGCAGGTCCGCCAGCTTGCGGATGAGCTTGCCGCGCTCGCGGCCGGTCATCTTCCCCCACGGCCCGGACTCGAAGGCGCGGCGCGCGGCCTTCACCGCGCGGTCCACGTCCGCGGCGGTGGCGGCGGGCACGTCAGCAATCTTCTGGCCGGTGGCGGGATTCACCACCGCGAAGGTGCCGCCTTCAATGGGGTCCACCTGCTGCCCGTCGATGAGCAGCTTGAGCACAGGGAGCTTGGGAGTGAGCGAACGAGCGTCGGTCATGGCGAGGCCTCGGGTGAGCACGGCGCGCGAGCGACCTGGAAGTGGCGGGCACCGGACACGGACGGCACGACACGGTAGGAATGGCGCCATGACGCGGCAACCTGCCCCCATGAAGAACGTCCTCCTGCTGAAAGCCGGCGACGCGGCGGCCTCCGTCCAGCTCTCCGTGGGCGACTACGAGCGGTGGTTTCTGCAAACCATCGGACTGTCCGGGCAGCGCTTCGACATCCTCCCGGTGCACAAGGGCGCGCCCCTGCCGAAGGACGCGAAGGGCTACGACGCGGTGATGATGACGGGCTCGCCCCTGTCGGTGACGCAGCGCGAGCCGTGGATGGAGCGCGCGGGCGCCTTCATGGTGGAGGCGGGCGAGCAGGGCATCCCCGTGCTCGGCGTGTGCTTTGGCCAACAACTCCTCGCGGAGGCCTACGGCGGCAAGGTGACGCGCAACCCCAACGGCCGCGAGACGGGCACCGTGGAGGTGACGCTCTCACCCGAAGGGCGCGCGGATCCGCTGTTCGCCGGCCTGCCGGAGCGCTTCGCGGTGCAGGCCACCCACGAGGACATCGTCTCCCGCCTGCCGGAAGGCGCCACGGTGCTCGCGGGCAACGCCAACACCGCGAACCAGGCGCTGGCCTTCCGCTCCAACGTGCGCGGCGTGCAGTTCCACCCGGAGATGCCCACGGACGCCATGCGCGCGGTCATCCTCGCCCGCGAGGACAAGCTGGACGCGCTCGCGCGCGAGAAGGGCGTCCCCGAGGGCGAGTACGTCCCGAGGCTCCTGTCCGGCATCACGCCGACCCCGTTCGCGCACCGGGTGCTGATGAACTTTCTCCAACACTTCACCTGACCGGACGGGCGCTGATCCAGGCCGCGCGGTGACGCGCTCCCTAGCTTCCTCCCGTGCAGGAGGGACGGGGGCGTCGGGATGAATCCGTTCGTGATGCAGTACCGCAGGCTGAAGTGCCAGCTGAAGTACCTGGCCAGCTACGTGGATCTGGATCCACGCGGCAACCGGGTGGTGCGCCGCACGGACTTCAAGCACTGCCAGAGGCCGGTGCTCCTCCTGCACGGCTTCTTCAGCACGCGCCGCGTCCTGGAGGTGCTGGAGCACCGCCTGCGCCGCGAGGGCTACTGCGTCTGGTCCATCCACCTGGGCGGCACGATGGACCGCTTCAACACGCACCGCATCGACGAGCTGGCGCGCAAGGTCCAGGGCAAGGTGGACCGGCTCTACGAGCGCCACCCGGGCATGGGGCCGCTCACCATCATCGGGCACTCGAAGGGCGGGCTCATCGGCACGTACTACGTGAAGCGGCTGGGCGGGGACACGCGCGTCAGGAGCCTCATCACCCTGGGCACGCCGCACAAGGGCACGCGCATGGCCTACCTGGGCTGCGCGACGCTGGGCTGGTTCAGCCGCAGCATGTGGCAGCTCACGCCCACGTCGCGCTTCATCAAGGACCTCAACGTGGGCGCCTTCCCGCGCCACGTGCGGCTGGTGTCCATCTACTCGCGCGAGGACGTCATCGCGCGCTACCCCTCCTCCGTGCTGGACGTGGAGGGCCAGCCCAACGTCTTCAACGTGGAGCTGTCCGGCGTGGTGCCGCACGGCGAGCTGCTCACGCGCCGGGCCGTGTGGGAGGTCATCCAGCG
>NZ_RAWL01000180.1:0-16556 GCF_003668885.1 Corallococcus sp. AB049A
GTCCACCACGGCCTCCACCCGCTGCACCTCCACGAAGTGGTTGCCTCCACCAATCGTCGCGAGCCCCGGGTCGCGCACCACGCCCTCCCGCCGCAGCCCGGTGGGCGCCCAGGCCGGGTCTCCCTCCAGCGCGCCGCCCAGGTGGACCCGCGCGGCCTCCCGGTCCAGCTGGCCCAGGTCCATCCGGGCCGCCATGCCCAGGGGCTGGCCTTCCGTCTCCAGGAGCCAGCCGGGCAGGCCGTCACGCAAGAGCGCCTCCAGGGCCCGCGAGCCCTGGGCCACGTCCCGCGTGCCGAAGAAATAGTGCCCCTTCATCCGCTCCACGAAGGCGTCGCGGCGGGCGAGGAAGGCCTCCACCGGGATGTCCGCGACGTGCAGGCGCATGCCGCAGTTGATGTCCGTGCCCACGGCGCCGGGGACCACCAGGCCCTCCGTGTGGACCACCGACCCGATGGCCACCCCGGAGTCCCCCGGATGGAAGTCCGGCGTCGCGCGCACCTGCTTCACGCGCCCTCCGTCGGGATGGTGGAGCGCGGCGAGCGCCGCGAGCTGCTGGAGCGCCTTGCCCTCCACCGGCAGGTCCGGCGGAAGGAGGACTTCAGCGGGTGGGGCATGGGGATCCGCCTGGAGGCGGACCGTGTAGACACGACCGTCGTAAGCAACGTCGAGCCCCTCGCGGGCAAGCGCCCGCAGGAGCCGGTTCAGTTTCGGCTGCATGACCTTCTCGGAATCTGACCCGGGCGGACTTCAAGGCCCGGGGGACGTGAGCGATGGATTCGAGACCTCGGGTCAGCAGCCGCGGCCGGGACGCCGGAGCGTCCGCGCTCCCTGGGACGCCCCAGCCCGCGCGGCCTGACAAGGCACGTGCGGGAGGGGCGTCGCCACGGAAGGGGATTCGCCTACGAGTACATCGTCGCCTTGGTTCCTTCGTCGAGGAAGTAGGCGCTGTTCACGAGCGCCAGATGGCTGAACGCCTGGGGGAAGTTGCCAATCATCCTGCGCTCCCCGGGCAGGTACTCCTCGGCGAGCAGCCCCACGTCGTTGCGGAGCCCCGCCACCTTGTTGAAGAGCTTTTGCGCGTCCTCGGTCCGCCCCAGGAGGTGGTAGGTGTTCGCGAGCCAGAAGGAGCAGGCGAGGAAGGCGCCCTCCTCGCCGGCGAGCCCGTCGGTGCCCGCCTCCGTCCGGTAGCGCAGCACCAGCCCCTTGGGCATCAGCTCCTCCTCGATGGCCCGCACCGTCCCGGCGATGCGGGGATCCTCCGGCGGGAGGAACCCGCTGAGCGGGATGAACAGCAGGCTCGCGTCCACTCCCTTCGAGCCGTAGTACTGCGTGAACGTCCCGCGCTTCGCGTCGTAGCCCTTCTCACACACCTCGTCGTGGATGGCCTGCCGCAGCTTCACCCACGGCGCCTTGTCCTCCTTCAGGCCGTACTTCTCGATGGCGCGGACCCAGCAGTCGATGACGATCCACGCCGACACCTTGGAGGCGGTGAACGACTGCTTCGGGCCGCGCATCTCCCAGATGCCGTGGTCCGGCTCCGTCCAGACCTCGGACACGCGCTTCGCGAGCGCCTTGAGCGCTTTGCCTCCACGCTCCGACAGCTTGCCCACCAGCTGCGCGTGGATGTAGAGGACCGCGGCGAACTCACCGAGCACGTCGAGCTGGAACTGCGAGTAGGCCCCGTTCCCGATGCGCACGGGCCGGGCCCCTTCGTAGCCCTTCAGCCAGTCCAGGGTGACCTCGGTGAGGCGGCGCTCGCCCCGGATGCCGTACATGATTTGAAGCTGGTCCGGCGCGCCACCAATGGCGTCCTCCAGCCAGTTGCCGAACGCGCCCGCTTCGTCCGTGAGGTCCGCGCGCATGAACGCGTTCAGCGTCAGGACCGAGTCGCGGATCCAGCAGAACCGGTAGTCCCAGTTGCGCTCCCCGCCCGGCGTCTCCGGGAGCCCGAAGGTGGGCGCGGCGACCAGCGCCCCCGACGGTTGGTAGCTGCACGCCTTGAGGGTGATCAGCGAGCGGATGACCACGTCCTGGTGCTGGGGGGGCAGCCGCAGCCGCGAGGCCCAGTCCTCCCAATAGGCCTCCGTCTCCCGCAGGGCGGTCTCGGGATCCAGCGCCTCGGGGACGCCGTCGTAGGGCCGGGCCCAGGAGAGCACGAAGGGGACCCGCTGGCCGGCCTGGATGGTGAACTCCGACTCGAAGGGCGGTGGATCCTCGCTGGTGCCGCCTCGCAGGAACACGGCATCCGGCCCGGCGACGGCGGAGGAACTCCCATCCCGCCTGCCCACCAGGGGGACGGTGTAGCCGTTGGCGAACCGGGGACGCAGCTCGGAGCGCATCTCCACCGTGCCCCGGACCCCCTCCACCCAGCGCACCAGGTGGGGGCTTCCCTTGCGGATGGGCATGAAGTCCACGACGCGCACCGCGCCCGTGTCCGTCTCGAATTCCGTCTCCAGGATGAGGGTCTTGCCGCGGTAGCGGCGCCGCACGTCACGCACGGCCGCCTTGGGCGCGAGCTTCCACCGGCCGTTGTCGGGGGTCCCCAGCAGGGACGTGAAGCACGCGTCCGAGTCGAAGTCCGGGAGGCAGAGGAAGTCGACGGAGCCATCCCGGCCCACGAGCGCGGCCGTGTAGAGGTCTCCGAGGAGCGCATGGTCTTCAATGAGCAGGCCGGGCTCCGCCCGGGTCTTGTCTCCCCAGCCTGTCCTGGGCGCCTCCTTCGTTCGTGAGGACTCGGACTCTGTCGAAATCATGGCGTGACTCCCGGATTGTGTGAGGGGGCACGGAAAAGGTAGGCGCCGGCACCCCGGATGAAATCCCCAGGGGAGGCAGCGGACAGGGGCCACACGGGACGTGCGCCTGAACAAAGCAGGAACGGCGGCGAAGCGGTTCCTGCCCCGGCTGCGATATGACCCCAGACCCCAGGAGCCCGCATGGGAATGGCTGGCACGGTGGATTGGAAGGGAGCGCGCTCATGACGGTGGCTGTCCTAAGGGCCCAGGCCCCGGAATTCGATGTGGCGTCCGTGTTGGATCGCTTCCCGGAATGCCACCCGGATGCCGTCTGGCTTCAGGGCGAGCAGCGGCGCCAGGGGCGGCACTCGACGTCCGGCTTCAACGTCACCCTGGTGCCGGACGGGGAGGGCACGCTGCACGGGCCCGTGGTCGCCGCCCGCCGGCAGCTGGAGCTGCTGGCCCCGCTGCTCGCGGAGCTGCGGCAGCTGGCCGTGCCCTGCGTCGTGGACTTCGGGCTGTTCGTCGGAAGCGCGCTGCACTTCGCCAGCTCCATCCACTTCCCGCCCGACGACGTCCGGTGGTTCGCGGACCAGGGCATCGCCCTGGCCGTCTCCGCCTACCCCACGGCGGACGAGGGGCCGGAGGACAGCTCCGGGAACCTGCAATGAGCCCCAGGAGCGCCCCCCCGTGGGACCCGGAAGCCGTCCCGACCTTCTGGATCAACCACGCGTCCCGGCTCCTGATGCGCCACTTCGAGCAGCGCCTGCGGCCGCTCGAGTTCGGCATGGCCTACCTGCCGGTGGCCATCGCGCTGGAGGAGCAGGGGCCGCTCCTGCAGAAGCAGCTGGCGGAGTACGCGCACGTCGAGCAGCCCACCATGGCCGCGCTCCTCACGCGCATGGAGCGCGACGGGCTCATCCAGCGCGAGCCGCATCCGGACGACAAGCGCGCGACCCGCATCTCGCTGTCCGCGAAGGGCCGCGGGCGCCTGCCGCAAGCCAAGGCCCAGCTGGCCCGGGTCGCGGAGCAGGCGACGGCGGGCTTCAGCGAGCGCGAGCGCGCCACCTTCATGTCGCTCCTGCACCGCGTGGTGGCCAACCTCGACTCCACGGCCGGGTGAATCCAGACGGAATGTCAGGGCAGTGGGGTAGGGTGCGCGACCCTCCGGAAGATTTCCTTCCGGCATGACTCAAGCTCGAGGCCTCGTGAACCGCTCCTCCTTCCTGCTGCGCGCGCTGCGCACCGGCACGTTCTGTCTCGTGGGCGCCAGCTCGCTGCTGACCGCCTGTGACTCCAACGACGACCCGCCCGTGGAACCGCCTCCGGTGGACCGGTCGCCGCGCACGCTGACGCTGCTGCAGACCAGCGACCTGCACACCAACATCTTCCCGTGGGACTACTTCACCGGGAAGCCGGACGCGAAGCGCGGCCTCGCCAAGGTGGCCACGCTCATCAAGCAGGAGCGCGCGAAGAACCCGGACTGCACGCTGCTCGTGGACACCGGCGACACCATCCAGGGGTCGCCGCTGGGCACCTACTACGCCCAGGTGGACAACGCGTCCAAGCACCCCATGGCCACCGCCATGAACGAGCTGGGCTACGCCGCCATGGCCATGGGCAACCACGAGTTCAACTACGGCCAGGACGTCCTCAACAAGTTCAAGGGCGAGGCGAACTTCCCCCTGCTCGGCGCCAACGTGCGCAAGAGCTCGGACGGCTCGGAGGCCTTCACCCCGTACGTCATCACCACGGTGTGCGACGTGAAGGTCGGCATCCTCGGCCTGGTGACGCCGGGCGTGGCCACGTGGGAGCGCAAGGACAACATCACCGGGCTGCGCTTCGATGAACCGCTGGAGATCGCGAAGACCTACGTGCCGAAGATGAAGGCGGCGGGCGCGGACGTGGTGGTGGTGGCCATCCACGGCGGCCCGGACAAGCAGCCGACGGGCAGCGCGTCCAGCCCCGAGTCGTGGCTCGCGGACTACGCGGACCCCACGAAGTGGACCGACCGCGGCAACCTCACCGCCGAGAACCAGGCCGTGCAGATTGCCCAGCAGGTGGCGGACGTGGACGTGCTCCTCACCGGCCACACCCACCAGCCCATCCCGAAGATGCTGCTGAAGCAGCAGGATGGCCGTGAGGTCCTCCTCACCCAGCCCAACCGCTGGGGCAGCCACCTGGCCGACGTGCAGCTCAACGTCACCTGGAGCGGCGAGCGCTGGGGCGTGGACGCGCACGACTCGAAGCTCCACGCGGTGGACGAGACGGTGGCGGAGGATGCCAACGTCAAGCAGCTCACCCAGGCCGCCCACGACACCACGGTGGCCTACGTGAACCAGAAGATTGGCAGCACCACGGAGGCCTTCACGGGCGGCTTCCCCGGCCGCTACGTGGACAGCGCGCTGGCGGACCTGCTCAACGTCGTGCAGGAGGAGGCCGCGAAGGAGGCCGGCTTCCCCGTGGACCTGTCCGCGACCGCCCTGTTCTCCAATGACGTCGCGCTGCCCAAGGGGGACGTCACCCTGCGTGACGCCTACAGCGTCTACATCTACGACAACACGCTGTACGTGATGGAGATCAACGGCTCCATCCTCCGGCGCGCGCTGGAGATGAACACGCTGTACTTCAAGCAGCTGGACCCGGCCAACCTACCCGTGAAGCCCGCGGACGCGAAGGCCACCACGCCCGTGGTCGCGGACTACAACTGGGACCTCTACTCGCACATCGACTACGGCTATGACCTGACGAAGCCCGCGGGCTCGCGGCTCACGCACCTGCGCTTCAACGGCCAGGACGTGCGGGACGACCAGCTCTTCCGCATCGCGGTGAACAACTACCGCGGCGGTGGCGGAGGCGGCTACAGCATGTTCAAGGAGGGCACCCTGCTGTGGTCCTCCGCGGACGGCGTGCGGGACTACGTCGCGCGCTACATGCAGGAGCACCAGAACCTGTCGCCGGACGCGGTGAACACCTGCAACTTCACGCTCACGCCGGACCTGTACTCGCATTACTTCCAGGCCACGCTCGGCCCCGCGAAGTGCGCGCCCGTGAAGTGAGGGAGGGGACGCTCCGGGGAGCCCGGAGGGCATGTCCCTCCGGGCGTCCCGCGTCCCTACGTTCGCGGTGATGGCCGACCCGCGCGCGGAAGAGACGTTCCAGAAGAGCATCCACACGCTGACGCCGGATGGCGCCTGGCCCCGGACCGAAACGGACGGCCTGGGCTCCCGGCGGCTCCCGGCGGACGCCTACTGGGGCATCAACGTCAGCCGCGCGCTGGACAACTTCGCCATCAGCGGGCGCCCCATCTCCATCCATCCCGACCTGCTCTTCGGCTACGCGTGCGTGAAGCAGGCCGCGGCGCGCGCGAACGCGCAGCTGGGCGTGCTGGACGCGACGCGGGCCTCGCTCATCGACCGGGCCTGCGAGGACATCAAGTCCGGCGGGCTGCACGACCAGTTCATCGTGGACGTCATGCAGGGCGGGGCGGGCACCTCCACGAACATGAACTTCAACGAGGTCATCGCCAACCGGGGCCTGGAGCTGGCCGGCCGCCCCAGGGGCGACTACGCGCACCTGGACCCGAATGACCACGTGAACCGCAGCCAGAGCACCAACGACACCTACCCCACGGCGCTCAAGGTCGGGCTGATGCTGTCCCTGGAGCGCCTGCTGGCGGAGCTCCACCTGCTGGAGCAGGCGTTCCGCGACAAGGGGGAGGAGTTCGCGGGCATCGTGAAGATTGGCCGCACGCAGCTCCAGGACGCCGTGCCCATGACGCTCCAGCAGGAGTTCGAGGGCTTCGCCATCACGCTGGCCCGGGAGCACACCAGCCTGGAGACCGTCATCCGCCGCCTGGAGGAGGTCAACCTGGGGGCCACGGCGATTGGAACGGGCATCGCCGCGGACCCGCGCTTCGCGGAGGCCGTGCGCCAGCACCTGGCGGACATCACCGGGCGGCCCATCGTCACCGCGTCGAACCTCATCCAGGCGACCCCGGACGTGGGCGCCTTCATGGAGGTGTCCGGCACCCTCAAGCGCACCGCGATGAAGCTGTCGAAGATCTGCAATGACCTGCGGCTGCTGGGCTCCGGCCCCCAGGCGGGCTTCAACGAAATCAACCTCCCGCCCGTGCAGGCGGGCTCCAGCATCATGCCGGGCAAGGTGAACCCGGTGATTCCGGAGGTCGTCAACGCGGTGGCGTTCGTGGTCGCCGGAGGCGACGTGACGCTGACCATGGCCGCGGAGGCGGGGCAGTTGCAGCTCAACGCCTTCGGGCCGGTGATGGCCCACGTGCTCTTCGAAAACCTCAAGTACATGACCGCCGCCATGGCCACGCTGCGCGTCAACTGCGTGCGGGGCATCACCGCCAACAAGGAGCGGCTGGAGCGCCAGATGGAGTCCTTCGTGGGCGTCATCACCGCCCTGATTCCGCACATCGGCTACGCGCCCGCGGCACGGCTGGCGAGGGAGGCCCTGGCCACCAACGCCCGCATCGCGGACCTGGTGGTGTCCGCCGGGCTGCTGACGCGCGAGCAGCTGGCGGAGCTGCTCACCGTGGAGCGGCTGACCCGGAGCCAGCCGGTGGCGGCCCCGGAAGAAGAGGGCACGCCGTAGGCGGGGGCCGCATGTCCGTCCGCCTCCTGCGCCGGTTCTTCCGCGAGCCCTACTGGTGGGTCCTGGGCGGGGTGATTGCCGCGGGCGTGCTGCTGGGCATCGCGCTCGCCCGCGTGCAGTCGGACACGGCGCCGGGCATCTTCGGGCATGCGTGGCCGGGCGACCTGGACGACACCCGGGGCGCGCTGGGGGCGCTGCTCGGATTCCAGATCACCGTGCTCACCATCGTCCTCTCGCTGAACGCGCCGTTCATCCAGTCCGCCGCGAACCAGTACTCGCCGCGGCTGGTGCCCATCTACCTGAAGAGCGCGCCGCTGCGCCGGGCCCTGCCGTTCTTCGCCCTCTCCAGCAGCTTCATCCTCGCGGCCATCCGGGAGCTGGGCGTCATCGAGGACCACGGCGTCAGGCCCCGGCCCGTGCTGTCGGTGGCCATCTTCCTGATGGTGGTCGCGCTGTGCCTGCTCATCGTCTTCCTGGTCCGCACCTTCCGCTTCCTGCGCGTGGAGCGCGTGCTCGGGCTCGTCCAGCACCTGATTGTCTCCGCGACGGAGCGGCGCATCCAGGCCCGGCTCAAGCGGCTGCCGCTCAACCCCGCCGTGGCCCTGCGGCTGCCGCCGGATGCGCCCGCGCTCCTGGCCGCTGCCTCCGGCTACCTCGCGGACGTGGACCTCCAGGCCCTCACGCGGCTCGCGCGCAGGTGGGGCGTGCGGGTCCGCGTCTGCATCACCGTGGGCGAGTACATCGACCAGGGGGACGTCGTCGGCTGGGTGGTGGCGGACGGCGGGGGGCCCCTGGATGCCCACGTGCTCCAGGAGCTCACCTCCACGTTGATCATCACCGCGGCGCGCGAGCCGGACTGCGACCCCTCCCTGGGGCTGCGCATCCTCGTGGACGTGGCGAACCGGGCGCTGAACTCGTCCTCGAACGACCCGTACACGGCCCGGCAGGCGCTCCAGCAGATCCGCTCGGTGATGCGCCGGCTGGCGGGCCTGCCGCAGGGGGACTGGAACGTCGTGGACCCGGATGGCCGGGTTCGCGTCTCCCTGGTGGCGCTGCGCCTGCGCGACTACCTCTTCCTCGCCGTGGACGGCCCCCTGCATTCCGCGGGGGGCGACCCGGAGGTGCTGGAGGAGGTGCTTCAAATCGCCCTCACCGTGGGCCTGGCCGCGCGCGACGTGGAGGACCGCGCCGCGGCCCACTCGCTCCTGGCCCGCGTGCTCGCGGAGGTCCAGGCGTCCCCGGACCAGGCGCGGTTCCACCGGCTGCTCGCCCAGGCGGAGCGCGTGCGGGCCTCCTTCCAGGGCGAGCGCCGCACGCGCGTCGAGCGGGGACGCGCGGACTGGCTGCCGGACTGACGCGCGCTTCTCAGTGGCGCGTTTCGCGGGTGGGCTTGAAGCCCATGAGGAAGTCGATGAGCAGGCGCGTGCCGTAGCCCGTCGCGCCCTTGCTGCGCCAGGCGTTGTCGCGCTCGGCCCGCGCCGTGCCCGCCATGTCGATGTGCGCCCACGGCAGCCCGCCCACGAACTCTTCCAGGAAGAGGCCCGCGGTGATGGCCCCGGCGTTCTCCCCGCCCACGTTCTTCAGGTCCGCCACCTCCGACTCCAGCTCCGGGCGCAGGCGCCGATCCAACGGCAGCTGCCACACGGTGTCGCCGGTGCGCTCACCGGAGTCCTTCACCTGCTCCACGAGCGCCTGGTCATTGCCGAGGACGCCCGCGCTCAGGAGCCCCAGCGCGCGCTGACACGCCCCGGTGAGCGTGGCGATGTCCACGATGGCGTCGGGGCGGGGGGACTGCTCGGTGGACAGCACCAGCGCGTCGGACATCACCAGGCGCCCTTCCGCGTCGGTGTTGATGACCTCCACCGTCTTGCCGCCGCGCACCGTCAGCACGTCCCCCAGCTTCATGGCCGTGCCCGAGGGCATGTTGTCGGTGCACATGAGGTACGCCGTCACCGCCGTCCGGCAGCCCAGGGACTTGAGCGCCGTCATCGCCGCGAGGATGGCGCCCGCGCCGGACATGTCGCCCTTCATGGTCGCGTGGACCAGGTCGTTGGGCTTCAGGCCCAGGCCGCCCGAGTCGAACATGATGCCCTTGCCCACCAGCGAGACGCGGCCCACGGGCTGCACGGCCTCGCCCTTGCTGCCTCTGGGCGTGTACGTCAGCTTGATCATCCGCGGAGGCTCCGCGCTGCCCGCGTTGACGCCCAGCAGCCCGCCGCACCCGAGCCGGGCCAGGGCCTCTCCGTCGAAGACCTCGACCTCCAGGCCGCAGCGCTTCGCCAGGCCTTCGGCCACCTCCGCCATGCGCGCGGCGGTCAGCAGGGTGGCGGGCGCGTTGGACAGGTCGCGCGCGAACGCCGTGGCCCGCGCGTGGATGCCCCCGCGCACCATGCCCTGCTCCACCGCGTCCGTGTCCTCCTGGCCCGCGACGAGCGTCAGGCTTTCGAGCGGCGGCTCCTGCTCCGACTGCCGCTTGTAGGGCCGGTAGCGGTAGCGGGCGAGCAGCACGCCCTCGGTCAGGGCCTGCGCGGCGAGCTCCACCGGGACGCTCCCCAGCTCCGGCAGCTGGAGCGCGAGCCGCGTCTGCTGGCCCACGGCGCGCGCGAACGCGGCGGCCGCGTCCCGGAGCCTTCCGGCATCCAGCCCGGCCTTCCCGCCCACGCCGACGACGACGAGCGGCGGACCGTCCTTCTGGGGGACCACGAGTGTCTGGCCGGCCTTGCCCTCGAAGCCCGCCGCCTTGAGGAACGCGGCGTCGACGCCGGCGCCCTTCACCCCTTCGCCCGTCCCCACGAAGGTGCCGACGCAGCCGGCATCCTTGGGGAGGGAGGGTGAGACGGCGAGCTTCGTCTCCTCCGGCGGTTCAATGGAAGGAGCGGGGTGGAACTCGGCCTGCGCGCGCGAATGAAACGAGGTCAACATGGAAGCCTCCTGTTGGAGGAACTGGGCACGGCTCCAGGAGGGTGCAACATCCAGAAGGCCACTCGCCCCTGCCTCCGGGAGCGGTTTGCCGGCGGATGGCCGGTGTGGATGTTCCGCCACGCCATCCTCATGGAGGGGGAAAAGCCCATGCGAACACTGCCGTCGAAGCGGATGTCATTGCTCACCGAGCGCGAAGCCCAGCTCGTCCTGTCCAGCGCGCCACGCAACCTGGCCGAACTGTCGCCCCGCGAGCTGCGCGGCCGCATCCAGCGCACGCGCCGCCTGATGGAGAAGTACCAGGACGCCGCGCAACGCCAGCGCAGGGAGGCGCTTCGCAAGACGGCGCCCTCGCGCTCCCGCCGCGCGGAAGGCAACCGCAACACGCTCCAGAAGGCGCAGTACTTCGCCCTCACCCTGGAGCGCTTCGAGAAGCGGCTCGCCCTGCTGGAGCGCAAGGAGCAGGTCCGCACCCGCGCCGCGAGCCGCCCTGCCTCCCGGCGCACGACGCGCGTGGCCACCGGAGGCCGCAAGCCCGCGCGCCGCCCGCGCGCCGCCGGCCGCACCGCGAAGGCTCCGGGACAGCGCAAGTCCCGCCAGAAGCAGGGAGGCGCCCTGAAGCAGGAGCGCTTTCCCTCCCTCAAGCGGCAGGTCGCGGCCTCCACCAGGGGCCGCCGGACCCAGGGCCGGCGCGACGCGCGGCGCTGACGGCCGGGGCATCCGGGGGGCGGCGCTTTCCGCCGCCTACCCGAGCCCCCAGGGCAGTCCCAGCACCTGCCAGGCCACCAGCAGCGCAATCCAGATGGCGAAGACCACCACCACGTACGGGAGCATCAAGGCCACCACGGTCCCCACGCCCGCGTCCTTCTGGTACTTCTGGGCGAAGGTGACGATGAGCGCGAAGTAGGCGTTCAGCGGTGAGATGGCATTGAACGGACCGTCGCCCACGCGGTAGGCGGCGAGCACGGCCTCCGGGTCCACGTTCAGCCGCATCAGCAGCGGCACGAACACGGGCGCGAAGATGGCCCACTTCGGAATGGCCCCCGTCATGATGAGGTCCAGCACGGCCACGACGAGCACGAACCCGACGAGCAGCGGCAGCGCCCCCAGGCCCGCGTGCTCCAGCGCGTCGCCCACCTTCACGGCCGCGAGGGTCGCCATGTTCGTGTAGGTGAACAGGGCGATGAACTGGCTGATGATGAAGAGCAGGAAGATGAGGCCGCCCAGTCCGGCCACCGCCTTCTCCATGGCCTTGATGACGTCCACGCTGTTCTTGAGCGTCCCCGCGCCCACGCCATAGGCGGCCCCCGTCACCAGGAACAGCACGGTGATGGCGACGATGAGGCCGTTCATGAACGGCGAGTCCCCGACGAGCGCGCCCGTCTCCGGGTTGCGCAGCGGCGCCCCCGGCGGCAGCGCCAGCAGCCCGAAGAACACCAGCACGCCCACGAGCCCCCAGAACGCGAACTTCAGCCCGCGCGACTCCTCCGGGGACAGCTTCGCGCCCGTCGTGGCCGGCTTCTCACCCTTGTATTCACCCAGCCGGGGTTCAATCAGCTTGTCGCTGATGAGCGACACCACGAGGGTCAGCATCACCACCGACGCGACGGAGAACCAGAAGTTCGCCGTCAGGTCGATGGAGCGCTCCGGCGCCATGATGTGGATGGCGTCGTTGGTGATCTCCGTGAGGATGCCGTCCAGCGGTTTGATGAGGATGTTGACGGTGAAGACCGCGGCGACACCGGCGAACGACGCCGCCAGCCCGGCGAGCGGATGCCTGCCCACGGTGAGGTACGCCGCCGCCGCCAGGGGAATCAGCACCAGGTAGCCGGCATCCGCGGCGATGCTGGACAGGATGCCCACGAACACCAGGATGTACGTGAGGGCCCGGGCCGGAGCGACGGCCACCAGCTTGCGGATCAACGCGCCCACCAGGCCCGCCGCGTCCGCGACGCCCACGCCCAGCATGGCGACGATGATGACGCCCACCGCGTTGAAGTCCATGAAGTGCTGCACGACGCCCGCGAACATGAAGCGCAGGCCCTCGCCCGTCAGCAGGCTCTTCGCGGCGGTGGTCGTCTCCTCCAGTTGGTGGGTGTCCGGGTTGATGGTCTCGTAGGTGACGCTCGCGCCCAGCCGGTAGAAGAGGTGGGAGAGCACCATCACCAGCGCAATCAGCGCGACGAAGATGACCGCGGGGTGGGGCACCTTGTTGCCCACCCGCTCGATGGCGTCGAGCACCCGCTCCATGCCCTTCTTCTTCGGCGGCGCCTGGCGCTGCTTCTTCTTCGCCTCGCCGGGGGCCTGGATGTCGTCGAAATGAGCCGCTTTGGCCATGGGAGTGCTGCTCCTTTCCAATCCCGCTCAGAGCTCCAGCTCGCCGCCCACCGAAAGCGAGGTATCCGTCCGGACCTTGCCCTGCGCGGGGACGCTGTCGTGTTGCAGTTCGAAGAACGTGGTGAACGCGAAGCGGTCCGTCAGGTGCACGGACAGCTTCGTGGTGGAGTCCAGGAGCACGCGCGTGTCCCCGAAGATGTCCGGCAGGAGGATGGCGTCCTCTCGCAGGTGCACCCGCTCGTTGATGTCGTAGCGGAACGCCACGCCCACGGCGGGCGACCACAGGGTCACGTCCGGCAGGTTCTCGCGCGTGGGGAAGTACTGGAAGCGGCGGTCCTTCGCGTAGCCCGCGCCCAGGTACGTGCGCAGGAAGAGCTCCTTCTCCTTCTTCTTGCGCTCCAGGACCGTGAGGCCGACGCCCAGCTCCGTCTCCACGCGCAGCTCCAGGCTGGCGGGCTGGTCCGCCTCCGCGCCGGCGAAGCCGTAGACGCTGAAGAGGGGCGTGAAGCGGTAGTCCGCGCGCGCCCAGCCGCCGAGCGTCTTCGCCGTGTCCTCCCGCTCCTCCTCACCCTCGGCGGCCGCGTTGCCGTACGCGCCATCCGCCTCCAGGGTGAGGGCCCACACCGGCGAGTCGTACTCCGCCAGGGCATCGCCCGTGAGGGTGAAGGCGCGGCTGTTGCCGGAGAAGAAGGAGGCCCCCAGCCCGAACGAACCCGTCCAGGGCCCTTCCTCCTCTTCGTCGTCCTCGGCCGCCGCCGCGACGGAGGCCGGAGAGGAGGCGTCCTCCGCGTCGGGAGGAGGCGAGGGCGTCTGGGCCATGGCCGCGATGAGGACGAAGAATGGACTCATGGGTGCCTTGGGGAAGGAGGAGCCCTGCCCGTCCCGGTGTGCTGGGGGAGGGGCGGCCTCGGTGGTTCTCGGAGGCCTCCTCGGGTTCCACGCAACCTTCGACACGCACCCTGCGTGCGGCAATCACAGGCAGGCATGCCAGGGGATGGCACCCTTGCGCCGCCGCTCGTCAGAACGTGATGAGGATTGGGTTTGGGGGCGCCCGGTTCAGGGGCGCACGACGTCCTGGATGAACCGGCTCAGCGACTCCGCCATCTTCTGGTGCGTGGCGGCGGACGGATGCCAGTCCTCGCCAACGCCGTCCATGAAGCGGTTCTGCACGGCCATGGCGTGGCGGTGGATGCGGGTGTCGCCCTGTTGCCGCCGCTCCGCCACGAGCTGGGAGATCCACTCGCCGGCGTGCACGGACGTCACCACGCCCTGCTGTTCCTGGCGCTTGAAACCATCCGTCATGCTGCCCAACGTGCAGATGATGTGCGCGCGGGGATGCAGCGCGCGGAGCCGCGCGAGGAAGGCCCGGTAGGCGGACTTGAAGGCCGCTTCGTCCGGCAGGAACGCGGCGGTGCCCGTGCCCGCCAACGTGTCGTTGGTGCCGGCGTTGAGGACGATGACGTCCGGCGAGCCGGTGGAGAAGTCCCAGGCGGCGGGATGGTCCGGAACGGCGCGCTCGTAGATGGCGGGGATCAGCCCGGACGTGGTCTGGTCCAGGTTGCGGTACACGCCGTGGCCCGAATAGCAGACGAACGTGGCCTCAGCGCCCAGGGCCTTCGCCGTGAGCCAGGCGTAGCCACGTCTGGGATTCTGGTTCTTCGACGTGAAGGAGGGAATCCCGGAGAAGGCCAACGCCGGGATGAAGGTGGCGTCGGTGCTGTAGGCGCAGGTGATGGAGTCCCCGACGAACTCCATCCGAAGCCCCGTGTGCGAAGGGGGCGGCTCCCGGAACTCGCCGTGCACGTCGAGCGACAGCAGCGTGCTGACGCCCACCATGGACTCGGTGCGCTTGATGACCTCCACCGTGTGGAGGCCCACGGGGAGTCCCGTGGCCAGCACGTAGCTGCCCTGGCCGGGCCGCACCGCGAGCAGCGTGGGCGGTGCGCCGTCCACCGCGATGTCGAAGTGGTTGGTCCCCACGTCGCCGCCCGGGCCCGCGTCGTCCAGCCGCATCCGCACGGCGTCGCCGAAGAAGCTCGCGCGAACCGTCACGCCGGGATGGGCGAAGACGACGCCGGATTCAGAGCGGTACGTCCGGCCCACGTAGCGCACCCGCGCGTCCGAGGCCGGAATGCTCACCCATGGCATGGAAGGGTCTCCCGGAGCGGGGGAGGGGGCCGTGCACGCGGCCAGCAAGAGGCCGGTGCAGAGCCAGACGGCCTGGAGTCCTCGTGTGGACATGGGGTCAGGGTCCCGCGAAGAGATACGAGCCGTGCATGAAGATGAAGTTCACCTTGTAGTCCGCCTGCCAGTTCACCTTCGCGGGGGACTCGTCCTCGGCGTAGATGATAACCCCGGGGGCGCCGTCCGGCGTCCGCCTGATGACCAGGTCGACGGTCGACACGTCACGGCTGGACTGGGCGACGAGCGCACCCGCGTTGTCCAGGACCCCTCCGCCTCCGGCGTAGGAGAGGGCGTGCTCCGGGTACGCGCCATACGTCCCCACGAGGGTCGCCTGGCCCTGATTGGAGATGTGCCACAGCTGCTGGCGGCTGGTGGAGCTGGAGTCGGTGAGCGCCATCCGGAACCCCGTCGAGTCCGCACGCGCATCGATATAGGCCCATCTGTCCGGCAATCCCACGACCGGGAGGACCGTGGTCCGGTCCGGGGCCTGCACGCTCGCGGTGCCGTAGTCGCCCCGGATGAGGAGGTAGTTCTCCGCGTTCCACGCGACCGGATACTGCTGGTCCGTCACGACCGCCCCGTGGGTGTCGTAGTACCGCCAGCCTGCCTTGTCCTCCGTGCAGTTGTAGATGATGGAGCCGGTGCCCGCCTGCATGATGAAGGTCCGGATGCCGACGTCCGCCGGGCACCCGGGCGTCGGAACCACGGGGTCGTTCTTGAAACCCTCGTCGGGGTAGGTGTGCGCACCGTCCTTGATGGGGAAGCCATCCGGAACGAAGACCCGGAGCCGGTTCGGGCCCATGCCATCGTCGACGTAGTAGATGCGGCCACTGGGGGAGACCGTCGCATCGGGCCTGCCGGCGCCGCAGCCAAAGCCCACCTGCACGCGCGAGGGACTCAGGACGCTGGCGATGGCGTCCCGGTAGCAGGCGCCCTCGGAGAGCGTGCCCCAGATGAGCACGTCGTTGCCGGCCACCGGCTCGCTGTGGCACCGGTTGTCCGCGTCGCAGGTCGCCGCCCAGAGATAGCCCGACTCGCAGTCCGTGTTGCTGTTGCACCGGCCCTCCTGGAGGAGACACAGCTTCTGCGTCTCGTCGCAGGTCTCATGGGCCTTGCAGTCCGCCGAGGACGTGCACGCGCTCGCCGCCAGCACGCAGGTGTTGTCCGCGTTGCACGTCTCCCACGCCTCGCAATGCGCGTTCTTCGCGCACCGCCCCGCGCGCAGCTCGCAGCGCCGGTCCGTCGTGCAGGCCTCCCAGGCATTGCACTCGCCGTCACCGCCGCACCCGACGCAGACGCCTTCCTGGCAGCTCAGGCCCGGAAGGCAGTCCTTGGCGGACTCGCACAGGCCCTCGGACGTGCTGGTACACGCTGTCAGCAACAGCACCACCCCCACCATGCATGCACGAATCAAAACCGGCCCCCCACGTTGAGCTTGCCGCCGCCGCGGCCATCCGTATCGAACGACACCCCGGACAGACCCCAGAGGGTGAGCCCGGTCAGCGCGGCGACGCCGCCGCCAATCATCAGCGTGTTCGCCAGCAGGCTGGAGGACTTCGCCTGGTCGAACCTGGAGCGGTCCCCCGCCACCAGGCGCCCCTCCGTGTAGCGGGTCGACAGGTCGTTGTTCAGGCTGCGGCTGCGCAGACCGAAGGCGCCACCCGCGCCCACCAGCACCGCGCCGCCAATGGCCGTGTAGATGCCCGCCTTGCGCATCCACCCGGACGACCGCGGCGCGGGCGCTTCATCGTCCACGTAGGGCGACTC
>NZ_RAWL01000181.1:0-16506 GCF_003668885.1 Corallococcus sp. AB049A
CCCCCTGTGTCTCTGAAGCTGATCCGAGGACCAAGGTAGGCAGCGGGCCCTCCTCCAGCGACAGTGCGGACCCAAGCAGGTCCCCAGGGCAGGCAGGCGGCCAGGCCTTCGTTTCGACTACTTGACGGGAGAGAAGCCCACCGCGCCCGAGGCCACGCGCGCGGCGGCCCCCAGGCGCTCTAGCAACGCCGGGCCGAAGTACTGACGCCGGGACTCCCCCTGCCCCGCGCGCACCTGCTCCGGCGTATCCAGGTAGCCCACGTAGCCATTGGCGAGCCCCAGCACGTGCGTGGCGCCGGACGCGTCCGCCAGCGCCCTGCCCGCCGCCACGGTGGGCTCTCCCGGGATGGACAGCAGCTCCAGCGGCCCCAGCGCCAGCGCGTCCACCTCCGCCTCGCGGGGCGACGAAGCGCACAGGAAGTTGTCCCCCGCGGCGCGGGTGAAGGCGGGCACCAGCCGGGACGAGTCCGGCCGGGGCAGCGCCGTCTGCACGCGCGCGAACGCCAGCCGCACCGGACCCGGCTCGGACGCGGGGACCGCGCCATCCGCCAGCGCGGACAGCTTGCGCGCGAAGCCCAGGGCGCGCTCGGGGCCCTGCCCCTCGTTGAAGGCCACGGACGCGTTGCCTTCGCTGCCCTGCACGAACAGCGAGACGCCATGGCCCGCCTCCTCGCGCAGCGCGCTCAGCCGGCCCGGGAAGTCGGGATCCACGAACGACCGCTGCCGGGGAATGAGCGTGGCGTGCCCGGCGAACACCATCACCTCCGCCACGGGCCCCTGCGCCCCGCGCAGCACCGCCCGCGTGAGCTGGCCGTCCGGCGCATCCCCCCCGGAGCGGGAATAGACGAGCCCCGCGTCCGCCGCGCTGGCCACCTCCAGCGTCACGTCCCGCAGGGAGGCGGCGGCCTTCTCCAGCGCCTCGCCCGCGCCCGCCACCGCCGCGTTCACGGACGACTCCTGGTAGCGCCCCGTGCCGGACAGCTGCGCCACCCACCGCGCGTCGTAACCTCCAAAGGAGGAGTGCGTGTGCGTGGCCACCACCAGCACCTCCTTCACCCCCGCCTTCGCGGCGCGCTCGCGCACCCCCGCCGTGATTTCCGGGGTCACGAAGAGCAGCTCCAGCGACACCACGCCCACGCGCGCGCCGCCGGCCTCCAGCACCAGGGCCCTCGCCTGGAGGGGGAGCTCCGCCTGGCTCGCCTCGGACCGGGGCGGGGCGTAGCCCGCCACCACCACCGGGAAGGGCGGGGAGAGGGCCACCTTCGCCGCGCCCGCGCGCAGGGGGCCTTCGCCACGCACCTGTGACAGCACCTCGGGCGTGCGTTCCTCCCACGGCCCACACCAGTTCCAGGAGGCAAGCGCGTAGGCGGCCCCGGCCGTTAGCAAGGCGAAGGGCAGCAAGGAGCGGAGGAAGGAGCGCCGGGAAGAGGACATGCCGGGGGCAGCGTACCCCCTCGGCGCTCCCGGGCGGCTCCTACCTTTCAGGCGACGGCGCCTTGCCTGGCCTACAAGGGCCGACGTCGGCCGAGGGTGGAATACCCACCTTCGAGGCGTGCGTTCCTGTTCCGCTTCGAGGTCGAAAGGGGTAAGGCAGCGCGCCATGTGCGGCATCTTCGGAATCGTGGGTCACGGAGAGGCGTCCAACCTGACGTACCTGGGGTTGCACGCCCTGCAGCACCGCGGACAGGAGTCCGCGGGCATCGTCGCGTCCGACGGGCACACCCTGCGCGCGCACCGGCAGATGGGCCTGGTGGCGGACATCTTCACCGCGCCGGTGATTGAAGGACTCCCCGGCAAGGCGGCCATCGGCCACGTGCGCTACAGCACGGCGGGCGGCAGCGGCATCAAGAACGCCCAGCCCCTGTTCGTGAACTACGCGGGCGGCCAGTTCTCCATCGCGCACAACGGCAACCTGGTGAACGCGACGGAGCTCAAGGCGGAGCTGGAGTCGGAGGGCGCGCTGTTCCAGTCGGACGCGGACACGGAGGTGGTGATGCACCTCCTCGCCCGCTCCAAGCAGCCCACCTTCGAGGCGCGCCTGGTGGAAGCGCTGCGCCGGGTGGAGGGCGCGTACAGCATCCTCCTGCTCACCGAGGACAAGCTCATCGCGGTGCGCGACCCCAACGGCTTCCGGCCGCTGGTGCTGGGCAAGATGAAGGAAGGCGCGTACGTGCTCGCCAGCGAGACGACGGCGTTGGATCTCATCGAAGCGGAGATCGTCCGCGAGCTGGAGCCCGGCGAGCTGGTCGTCATCGAGAACGGCGTGCTGCGCACCAGCATGCCCTTCAAGCCCGCCGCGCGGCTGGGCCGCTGCATCTTCGAGCACGTCTACTTCGCCAAGCCGGACTCGGTGCTCTTCGGCAGCAGCGTGTACGAGGTGCGCAAGCGCCTGGGCATGCAGCTGGCGCGCGAGCAGCCCGCGGAGGCGGACCTGGTCATCGCGGTGCCGGACTCCGGCGTGCCCGCGGCCATCGGCTTCTCGCAGGCGAGCGGCATCCCCTACGACGTGGGCCTCATCCGCAGCCACTACGTGGGCCGCACGTTCATTGAACCGCAGCAGTCCATCCGCCACTTCGGCGTGAAGCTGAAGCTGTCCGCCGTGCGCCAGGTGCTCAAGGGCAAGCGCGTGGTGGTGGTGGATGACTCCATCGTGCGCGGCACCACCAGCCGGAAGATCGTGAAGATGCTCAAGGCCGCGGGCGCCGTGGAGGTGCACCTGCGCATCTCGTCGCCGCCCACGCAGTGGCCCTGCTACTATGGCATCGACACGCCCAGCCGCACGGAGCTCATCGCCGCCAGCCACACCACGGAGGAGATCGCCACGTACGTGACGGCGGATTCCCTGGGCTACCTGTCGCTGGAGGGCCTGGGCACCGCGGTGGAGGACCCGAAGCGGAGCACCTACTGCACCGCGTGCTTCTCCGGGCAGTACCTCACCGACAAGCTGTCCCAGGGCGCGGGGGCCGCCACCAAGCTCAGTGCCTGAAACGCCGGCCCCGACCTCGGGGCGGCCGGGGCTCGCCCACGCGGAGCGGCAGTTCGTGCGCTCCGTCGTCGCGGGCCTCGTGTTGCTGGGCGCGGTCGCCGTCGCGGGGCCGCTGCTCTCCTACCGAAGCGACGTCGCCACGGCCCGCTCGGAGTTCCAGTCCCGCATGACGCGCGAGGCGCGCGTCTACGCGGAGGCGCTGGCCATCGTCATCGTGTCCGGAACCCTCTCCGCGTGCGCGCTGACGCTGGTGCTGCTCCCAGTCCTCTTCCGCATCTTCGCCTGCTTCACGGAGCAGGTCGTGGACCGGATGCCCGCGCAGCTGTTGCGCGTGGTGCCCGGAGCGAAGAACCTGCGCAAGGCAGGCTGAGGCGACCTCTCGGAACCCCATGACGACCTGGAAGAGTGGAGTCTGTGAAACGAACGGCGTCCGCCTCCACTACCTCCGGACCGGAGGCGCCAGGCCTCCGGTCGTCCTGCTCCATGGACTGATTGGGAGCGGAGCCTGCTGGACGCCCGTGGCGCGCGTGCTCGAAGGGGAATGCGACGTCGTCATGCCCGACGCCAGAGGGCACGGCGGTTCGAGCACGCCGCCCCACGGCTACCGGTACGACGACCACGCCAGCGACGTGGTGGGCCTCATCCAGGGACTGGGGCTCTCGCGTCCGGTGCTGATGGGGCACTCGATGGGCGGCATGACCGCCGCCGTGGTGGCGAGTCGAAGGACGGACCTCCGAGGCCTCGTCCTGGTGGACCCGACGTTCCTGAGCCCCGAGCGCCAGCGCGAGGTGCACGCCAGCGACGTCGCCGGACAACACCGCCGGACCCTCGCATCCAGCAAGGCCGAGCTCGTCGCGCAGGCCCAGGCCCGGCAGCCGCATCGCTCGCCCGAGCTCCTCGGACATCTCGCCGACGCGAGGCTGAAGACCCGCCTGGAGGCCTTCGACGTCCTCACGCCGCCCAACCCCGACTATCGCGACGTGGTGAGCGCGATTGACGTCCCCACCCTCCTCGTCATCGGAGACAGCCCCGTCGTCACGTTCGAGATGGCGACGGAGCTGCGGGGCCTCAACCCACGCGTGCGAATCGAAGAGGTCCAGAACGCCGGCCACGGCCTCCCCTACGACCAACCCGAGCGATTGGCCGAAGTGGTCGCGCCGTTCCTGCGAGAGCTGGTCTGAAGCTACCTGCGCGGCTCGTACCGCAGGGCCATCGCCCCCGAGGCGAGCTCCTGTCGGCCCACGAGCTTCAGGTCGACAAACTTCGAGAGACCCGCGAACAACGTCGGCCCGTGGCCCGCGATCCGGGGATGCACCAAGAACTCGTACTCGTCGATCAGTCCCAGCTCCGCCAACGCCAGCGGGAGCTTCACGCCGCCGACGTAGATGCCCTTCCCCGGCTGGTTCTTGAGCTGTTGAACGGCCGTCCCCAGGTCCCCGCGCAAGAGTTCCGCGTTCCAATCGACCCGGTCCAGGGTGCTCGACACGACGTACTTCTTCGCCGCGTCAATGGTCCGGGCGAAGGGGCCGTCCATCCCCGCCGGCTGCCGGAACGCGGCCTCCATCATCTCGTAGGTCACCCGGCCAAACAGGAGGGCATCGGCACGCCCGAGGATCTCAGCCGTGTAACGATGCAGCTCTTCGTCCGCGAAACCCGCGCGATGGTCACAGCACCCGTCCAACGTGATGTTGATGGAATACCGAAGAGGTCGCATCCCGTGAAGCTACCGCAGGTGCTCACCCGGCGATGAAGTCCTTCAAGTCGTCCGGAAGCGGCGACGTAAAGGTGACGGTCTCCCCGGTGCCCGGATGCGGGAACGAGATCCGCTCCGCATGGAGCGCATGACGCGGCAATCGCAGACGGGCCCACGCCTCCGGCTCCAGCGAGTGCTTGCTGAACCGGTCGAAGTAACCCGGATCCGGCCCGTACATCTTGTCCCCCACCAGAGGGAATCCCGCCTCGCGAAGGTGGACGCGGATCTGATGCTGCCTTCCTGTCTCCGGGAAGCAGCGCAGCAGCGCGAACGGCTCGCCGCCGCGCGTGAAGCGCTGGAGCACCTGGAAGCGCGTGCGGCTGGGCTTGCCCGCCACCGGGTCGATGCGCACGGCGATGCGGATCAGGTCCGTGCCCTCCGCGATGGGCGCGTCCACGACGAAGGTGTCCTCGGGAGGCTGGCCCTCGCACAGCGCCAGGTATTCCTTGTGGACGTCGCGCGACAGGAACAGCCCGCCCAGCACGCGGCAGGACTCGGTGGTGCGGCCGCACACCACCAATCCACTCGTCTCGCGGTCCAACCGGTGCGCGGGCTCCGCGAAGCGCTCACCGAAGCGCTCGCGCAGCAGCGTCACCAGCGTGCCCTTGTGGTAGCGCGCGGTGGGATGGATGGGCAGCCCCGCCGGCTTGTCCAGCACCAGCAGCCAGTCATCGGAGAAGACGACAGGCAGCTCCGTGGGCGTCACGGGCTCCTGGCTCGCGGGGCGGCGGATCCGGAACGTGAGCCCCGGGTACACGGGCGTGGAGGGCTTGAGCCGGTACTCGTCGCACAGCACGCCGCGCAGGATGATGCCGCGCACGCGCTCCAGGTCCATGCGGCGGATCTTCTCGCAGAGGTAGCGGTCCAACCGCCACCCCGCGTAGTTCGGCTCCACGACGAACGGGATGTCGACGTAGCCGTCAGGCAGGGCCGGAGCAGGAACGGGGTCAGCGTCTTCACGCATGGCGAGCCCGACGCTCTACCACGCTTCGGAACGCGGACCCCGCCCGGCTGGCTCACCCGAAGGCGCGCTTCGTCTCCACGCCCAGGAACCGGGCGTACAGGTCCGCGATGCGCTCGCCCGTGCGGCCGTCCCACAGCTCCGGCACGCGGCCCTTCTTGAAGTCACCGGCCAGCACGCGGTTGGCGGCCTCGCGGATGCGCGCGGGGTCCGTGCCCACGACCTCGTTGGAGCCGACCTCCACGGTGATGGGGCGCTCGGTCTGCTCGCGCATGGTGAGGCACGGCACGTTCAGCGCGGTGGTCTCCTCCTGCAGGCCGCCCGAGTCCGTCATCACCAGCTTCGCCTGCGACGTGACGGACAGGAACTCCAGGTAGCCCATGGGGTCCACCAGCTTGAGCCCCGGCGTCTGCTCCAGCTTGGGGCCCAGGCCCTGCTCGGAAATCATCTTGCGCGTGCGCGGGTGCACCGGGAACACGACGGGCAGCTCCTTCGCCACGTCCATCAGCACGCCCAAGAGGCCCGCCAGCAGCTTCGGGTTGTCCACGTTGGACGGACGGTGCAGCGTCGCCACCACGTAGCCCTTGGGCTCAAGGCCCAGGTTCTTCAGCGTGGGCAGCTGGTCGGCCTTCTCCTTGGACGACAGGAGCGAGTCGATCATCACGTTGCCCACCAGGTGGATGTGCTTCGGGTCGATGCCCTCCTTCAGAAGATTGGCGTCCGCGTCGCGCGACGGCGTGAGCAGCAGGTCGGAGAGCCGGTCGGTGACGACGCGGTTGATCTCCTCCGGCTGGTGACGCTCGAAGCTGCGCAGGCCCGCCTCCACGTGGGACAGCGGAATCGCCAGCTTGGACGTGACGAGCGCCGCGGCGATGGTGCTGTTCACGTCGCCCACCACGGAGACCAGGTCCGGCTTCTCCTTGAGGAAGACCTTCTCCATCTCCACCATCATCTTCGCCGTCTGCTCGGCATGGCTCCCGGAGCCGATGCCCAGGTGGATCTCAGGCGGAGGCAGCCCCAGGTCCGCGAAGAAGACGTCGCTCATCTTCGCGTCGTAGTGCTGGCCGGTGTGGATGACGAGCTGCCCCAGGGACGTGCGCGCCTTGATGGCCCGGTGAATGGGAGCCACCTTCATGAAATTGGGACGCGCACCAACGATGTGGATGACCTTCTTCATGTCGCTGCGGAAAATAGGCACCCGCCTTTTTCCGGCCAGTGGTGGGCTACCTCCAGGGCGCGGCGAGACGTCCTGAATCTGATAGATGCGCCCCATGCCCGCCTCCCGCACCGTGGCCGTCATCCCCGCCCGCCATGCCAGCACCCGCTTCCCTGGCAAGCCGCTCGCCCTCATCGCCGGCCGTCCCATGATCGAGCACGTCTGGCGCCGCTGTCAGGAAGCCAGCGCCTTCGACGAGGTGTGGGTGGCCACCGATGACGCGCGGATCCGCGACGTCGTGGAGGGCTTCGGCGGCAAGGCGGTGATGACCAGCCCCGCCTGCCCCACCGGCACGGACCGCATCGCGGAGGTCGCCCGCTCCCGCCCGGACGTGGACGTGTGGGTGAACGTGCAGGGGGATGAACCGCTCATGGACCCCGCCGCGCTCAAGGTGCTCGCGGACCTCTTCCAGGACGAAGCCGTGCACATGGGCACGCTGGTGCGCCCCCTGGACCCGGAGGAGGTGGGCAACCCCAACGTGGTGAAGGCCGTGCTCGCCCTCAACGGCGACGCGCTCTACTTCAGCCGCGCCGCGGTGCCGCACGCCCGCGACACCGGCGCACCCGTACGCCGCTGGGCCCACCTGGGCCTCTACGGCTACCGGCGGGACACGCTGCTCCAGCTCGCCTCCTTCAACCCCACCCCGCTGGAGGAGACGGAGAAGCTGGAGCAGCTGCGCGCCCTGGAGAACGGCCTGCGCATCCGCTGCGCCAGCGTGTCCTGGCGCACCGTGGCGGTGGACGTGCCGGAGGACGTGGCCCGCGTGGAGGCCGTGATGCGAGAGCGCGCCGCCCTCAGATGACCGGCAGCTCGCCCGGGTCGTCCCCCAGGGGAAAGGCCGCGTCGATGCGCTGGAGTTCCTCCTTCGTGAGCTTCAGCGAGGCCGCGCTCGCGTTGTCGCGCACGTGCGCCGCGTTGCTCGCCTTGGGGATGGCGAACACCGACGGCCGGCGCACCAGGAACTGGAGCGCCACCTGGAAGGGCGTCACGCCGTGCGCCTTCGCGATGGACGCCAGCACCTTGCCGCCCGCGCTGGTGGGTGACGGGAACTGCCCGTTGCCAAAGGGGCTGTAGGCCACCACCGCCACGCCCTGCGCCTCGCACCACGGCACGACGGCGTGCTCGATGGCGCGCTCCTCCAGGTGGTACAGCACCTGGTTGCACGCGATGCGCCCCCTGCCCGCCAGGGCCAGCGCCTCCTCCAGCTCCTCCACCCCGAAGTTGCTCACCCCCCAGGAGCGGATCTTCCCCGCCTTCACCAGCTCCTCGAAGGCCGCCACCGTGTCCTCCAGCGGGTGGGAGCCGGGCCAGTGCAGCAGGTAGCAGTCCAGCCGGTCCGTGCCGAGCCGCTTCAGGCTCCGCTCGCACGCGGCCACCGTGCCCTTCCGGGTCGCGTTGGAGGGCATCACCTTGGAGACGAGGTACACCTCGTCGCGCCGGCCCGCGATGGCCTTCGCCACCAGCGTCTCCTCCACCCGCCCCTGCCCGTAGAGCTCCGCGGTGTCCAGGTGGGTGAGCCCCAGGTCCATGCCGGCGCGCAGGGCCCGGATGGCGCCTTCCGCGTCGTCATCCTCCATCTGCCAGGTGCCCTGGCCGATGACGGGCACCGCCACCCCGGTGTTGCCAAAGACGCGCTTCTCCATGGCCCCTCCTCGCGTGGTACGGGCCCTGGAATACCACCCAGGCCTCCTGGCTGCATCCCGGCCCTGCGGACGCCGTCCAGGCTGCACGTCCGGCGACAGTCCGGTAGGCTCCGGCGGTGCCTCCCTCCGTCTCCGCTCCGACATCCCGCCAGGCCTCTGGGGTCACCGCGCGCCGCCTGCTGGCGCTGGCCCGCCCTGAACTGGGCACGCTGCTGGTCGCCACCGTCTTCCTGTTCATCAGCAGCGGCGCCAGCCTGGTCTACCCCCAGGGCGTGCGCATCCTCATCGACGAGGCGCTCAACGCGAAGAACCGCGGCCTCATCGACAAGGCCGCGCTCGTCATGCTGGCCGTCTTCCTGGTCCAGGGCGTCGCCACCTCCCTGCGCTTCTACCTCTTCACCAACGCCGGCGAGCGCGTGGTCATGCGCCTGCGCCAGGACTTCTTCCGCCGCCTCATGGACCAGGAGGTGGCCTTCTTCGACACGCACCGCACCGGAGAGCTCACCAGCCGGCTCGCCTCCGACACCACCGTGCTCCAGAACACGGTGAGCGCGAACATCTCCCAGGGGCTGCGCAACGCCGTGCAGGCCCTGGGCGGCATCGTGCTGCTCTTCTACACCTCGCCCTCGCTCACCTTCCTCATGCTCGCCATCGTGCCCGTGGTGGCCGTGGGCGGCATGGTCTACGGCCGGCGCGTGCGCGGGCTGTCGCGCAACGTGCAGGACGCGCTCGCCAAGGCCAGCGAGGTCGCGGAGGAGAGCCTGTCCGGCATGCGCACCGTGCGCTCCTTCGCGGCGGAGCCGTCGGAGGTGTCGCGCTATGGCAACGCCGTGCGCAACGCCTACGAGGTCGCCCGCAACCGCGCGCGCCAGTCCGCCGCCTTCATGGGCGGCGCCTCCAGCGCGGGCTACATCGCCGCGGTGGTGGTGTTCTGGTACGGCGGCCGGCTGGTGGTGGACGGCGAGCTGTCCGTGGGCGCCCTCACCTCGTTCCTCATCTACACGATGCTCGTGGCCGTCTCCATGGGCTCCCTGGCGGACCTCTGGGCGGACTTCATGCGCGCCTCCGGCGCCGCCGAGCGCGTCTTCGAATTGATGGACCGCGAGCCCGCCATCCCCGCCGCGGAAGGCGAGCGCCCCGCCACCGTCGAGGGCCGCGTGGAGCTGCGCGGCGTGCACTTCGCCTACCCCACGCGCCCGGACGTGCCGGTGCTCCAGGGCATCGACCTCACCGTCAACGCCGGCGAGGTCGTCGCCGTGGTGGGCTCCTCCGGCGCCGGAAAGTCCACGCTCGCCGCCCTCATGTCCCGCTTCTATGATCCGCTCCAGGGCGAGCTGCGCCTGGACGGCCGCCCCCTGAAGTCGCTGGACCCCAGCTGGCTGCGGCGCAACGTGGGCATGGTCGCCCAGGAGCCCCTGCTCTTCTCCTGCTCCATCGCGGACAACATCCGCTACGGCCGCCCGGACGCCACCGACGCGGAGGTGGAGGCCGCCGCCCGCGCCGCGAACGCGCACGACTTCATCCAGCGCTTCCCGGACGGCTACCGCACGGAGGTGGGCGAGCGCGGCGTGCAGCTGTCCGGCGGCCAGAAGCAGCGCGTGGCCATCGCGCGGGCCGTGCTCAAGGACCCTCGCATCCTCATCCTGGACGAGGCCACCTCCGCCCTGGATTCGGAGAGCGAGCACCTGGTGAAGGACGCGCTCGACCGGCTGATGCAGGGCCGCACCACGCTCATCATCGCCCACCGCCTGTCCACCGTGGCCAACGCCCAGCGCGTGCTGGTGATGGAGCACGGCCGCGTGGTGCAGAGCGGCACCCACTCCACCCTCATGACGCAGGACGGCCTCTACCGCCGCCTCGTGGAGCGCCAGGTCGTCGCCGCCTGAACGCTCGTTCCCCGGACGACCCTCTCCCACCCTGTCATCTGCGTGGCGAGAAATGGGGGCACGCATTATCTCTGCTGCCGCAAGAAAGGAGGTGATGCCTTGAACGACAGCAAGATCAAGGCGTCCACCTCCGTCGCGGTGGCCTGCTAACGCAGGTTGTCCCCGGCGGAAGTGACGCCCGCGGTAACGAGTCGCCCCTGCCTTTGCCGGCGGGGGCGACTTTTTTCGTCCCCTTTCCTACCGGGAATGTCCTGTCCACCCACCGGTTCGTGGCCGCCGGGGGGAAGCACATCCACGACCGTCGGGGTCGACTGCAGGAGAACTGCCGTGTCCATTACACCGTGCCCCATCCCTCTGCCTTCCGCCCTCCGTGACGAAGAGACGGTGGACGACCAGCGCAACCTTTTTTGTCCCAACTACGACGCCTGCCTTCACCAGGTCGTGAAGAAAGGCTGGGAAGGCTGGAGTTGCCGGGGGTGCGACCTGCGCCACTTCCGCGTGGGCCAGCCCACGGCCCGGCAGTTCGCGGTCGCGCGTCCAGGCGGTTGGGACGCGCAGTGAAGGGCTGAGCGCGCCGGTTGAGGCCAGCCGGCCGTCCGTGCGTCAGAGAATATTTGACGCCCCCTGACCTCCTTGGCAGGAAGGGACATGCGCTCCAAGAAAACCAAGTTCATCTTCGTGACGGGCGGCGTGGTCAGCTCGCTGGGGAAGGGACTGGCCTCCGCATCCATTGGCGCCCTCCTCGAGAACCGCGGGCTGGACATCACCCTCATCAAGCTGGATCCGTACATCAACGTGGATCCGGGCACGATGAGCCCCTTCCAGCACGGCGAGGTCTTCGTCACCGAGGACGGTGGCGAGACCGACATGGACCTGGGCCACTACGAGCGGTTCACCCACGCCCGGATGAGCCGCCTCAACAACTTCACGTCCGGCCGCATCTACAACGCGGTCATCACCAAGGAACGCCGGGGTGAGTACCTGGGCAAGACGGTCCAGGTGATTCCGCACATCACGGATGAGATCAAGGCCAGCATCCGCCAGGCCGCCCAGGACGTGGACGTCGTCATCGTGGAGGTCGGCGGAACGGTGGGCGACATCGAGTCCCTGCCCTTCCTCGAGGCCATCCGCCAGATGCGCTACGACGTGGGCAGCCAGAACGCCGTCTACATCCACCTGACGCTGCTGCCGTACATCGGCGCCGCGGGTGAGGTGAAGACCAAGCCCACGCAGCACTCGGTGATGAAGCTGCGCGAAATCGGCATCCAGCCGGACTTCCTCCTGTGCCGCACGGACCGGGAGATTTCGCGCGAGCTCAAGGACAAGATCGCCATGTTCTGCAACGTGGACAACGGCAACGTGTTCACGTCCCCGGACGTCCGCAGCATCTACGAGCTGCCCCTGGAGCTGCACCGCCAGGGCCTGGATGAGCGGCTGGCGGAGGTGCTCAACATCTGGAGCCGCGCGCCCCACCTGGAGAAGTGGGAGACCATCGTCCGGAAGATCTACGAGCCCGCGCGCGGTGAAGTGACCGTCGCCATCGTGGGCAAGTACGTGAACCTCACGGAGAGCTACAAGAGCCTCAACGAGTCCCTGCTCCACGGCGGCATCGCCAACGACGTGCGCGTGAAGCTGCGCTTCGTGGACAGCCAGGACGTGGAGGCTCAAGGGCCGGAGAAGACGCTCGCGGGCGTGGACGCGGTGCTCGTGCCCGGCGGCTTCGGCGTGCGCGGCACCGAAGGCAAGATCGCCGCGGTCCGCTACGCGCGTGAGAACAAGCTTCCGTTCTTCGGCATCTGCCTGGGCCTCCAGATGGCCGTGGTGGAGTTCAGCCGCACCGTGCTGGGCCTGAAGGGCGCCAACAGCCTGGAGTTCGACGAGCACACCGCGCACCCCGTGGTGACGCTCATGGAGAGCCAGGTGAAGGTGCAGGACAAGGGCGGCACCATGCGCCTGGGCAGCTACGCCTGCGCGCTCAAGCCCGGCTCCGTCGCGCACAAGCTCTACGGCCAGGAGTCCATCCAGGAGCGCCACCGCCACCGCTACGAGGTCAACAACGCCTACCGCGGCCGCCTCCAGGAGGCCGGGCTCGTCATCTCCGGCCACAACCCGGAGCTGAACCTGGTGGAGATGATCGAGCTGACGGACCACCCGTACTTCGTGGGCTGCCAGTTCCACCCCGAGTTCAAGAGCAAGCCCTTCGCTCCCCACCCCCTCTTCTCCGGCTTCATCGGCGCGGCGCTCGCCCAGCGGGACGCCACCCGCGGCCAGGCCCCGGTGCATTCATGAGCAACACCCCTTCCATCGAGCTGTGCGGCCACAAGGTCGGCCCCGGCCAGCGCCTCTTCGTCATCGCCGGCCCGGACAGCATCGAGTCCGAGGAGATGGCGCTGCGCCACGCGCACCTCCTCAAGGGCATCACCGCCCGGCTGGGCGTCCCGTATGCCTTCAAATGTTCCTATGACAAGGCCAACCGGACCAGCGGCAAGTCCTTCCGGGGTCCGGGTTTGAAGGAAGGTCTGAGAATCCTGGACCGCATCCGCCGGGAGGTGGGCGTGCCGGTTCTCACGGACGTCCATGAAACCAGCCACGTCGCGCCTGCCGCTGAAGTCGTGGATATCATCCAGATACCGGCCTTCCTCTGCCGGCAGACGGACCTCGTGGAGGCGGTGGCCCGCTCGGGCAAGGGGGTGAACTTGAAGAAGGGACAGTTCGTCGCCCCCAAGGACATCGTCCACTCGGCGAGGAAGGCCGTGGAGGCGGGCAACCCCAACATCCTCGTCACCGAGCGGGGCTCCTCCTTCGGCTACAACAACCTCGTCGTGGACATGCGCGGCTTCGCCCAGATGCGCGAGGCCGGCCTCGTGGTCTGCATGGACGCGACCCACGCCGTCCAGCTCCCCTCCTCCAGCGACGGAAAGACAGGCGGCGAGCGCAGGTTCGTCTCACTGCTCGCCCGCAGTGCCGCCGCCGCCGGGATTGACGCTTTATTCACAGAAGTCCACGAAGACCCCGACCGTGCCCTGTGTGACGGTCCGTGCTCGCTCAATCCACAGATGTTCGAGGACGTGGTACGAGATGTGCTCAGCATCCGCCGCGCGCTGGGTCACGAAGCCAGTTGATGGACGCGAAAGGTGAGGAGGCCATGCAGACGGAAGCGCCTTCCAAGCCGGGCAGGGAAGAGCTGACGTCCCGTGCGTCGCGCGTGCGACTGCTCGTGTTCGACGTGGATGGCGTCCTCACCGACGGCGGGCTGTACTACGGCGACAACGGCGAGGTGATGAAGCGCTTCAACGTGAAGGACGGCCATGCGCTCGTCATGGCCCGGCTGGTGGGCCTGCCCGCCGCCATCCTCACCGCGCGCTCGTCCCGCATCGTCGAAGCGCGAGGCCGGGAATTGGGCCTCGCCGCCATCTTCCAGGGGCGCAAGGAGAAGGGTCCCGCCCTTCTTGAATTGCTGGCCCAACTCCAAATACCCGCGAATCAGTGCGCGTATATGGGAGACGACCTGAACGACCTGGACCCCATGTCACTCTCAGGGCTTTCCGCCTGTCCGGCGGATGCTGTTCCCGAGGTGCGCCAGGAAGCGGACTTCGTTACGACGAACGTGGGCGGTCACGGAGCCGCCCGTGAGCTTGTGGAGCTGTGCCTCCGTGCCAGTGGCCGTTGGGAAGACGCCGTGGGTCTGATGAGAAGCACAGATAAACGCAGCACGTCGTAGGGTGGGTTGATCAAACCCCGCATTCAAGGTAGGTGTTTATTTCCATGGCTAGTGGAACGATGCAGTCCGAGGGGAGTACGGCGATGACGGACCAGCTCTACACGACGCACGACATCAGTCGGTTGCTTCAGGTGGACCCGTCGACGGTGAGCAAGTGGATCGACCGCGGCATCCTGATGGCCTTCCGGACTCCGGGCGGTCACCGTCGCGTGCGTTCAACCGACCTGCGCACCTTCCTGGTCACCCACCAGATGCCCGTGCCCGAGGAGCTGGGCAGCAGCACGGTGCGCCTGCTGGTCGTGGACGACGAGCGCCCGGTGCTGGACGCCATCAAGCGCGCGTTCAAGCCGCACGCGAACCAGGTGGAGCTCCAGACCACCACGAGCGGCGTGGAGGCCCTGCTGCTGGTGTCCGAGCAGAAGCCGCACGGGATGATCATCGACCTCAACATGCCGGACATCGACGGCATCGAGGTCTGCAAGCGCATCCGCGCGCGCAAGCAGATGGAGGGCGTGCGCCTCATCACCATGACGAGCAATCACACGCCCGACGTGGTGGAGCAGTCCAAGCAGGCCGGCGCGGTGGCGTGCCTGCCCAAGCCGCTGGACGTCACGCAGGTCATGGAGCTGTTCCGGGTGCCGCTGGCGCTCAACACTGCTCGCAAGTAAGGGGACGGGGGCTTCCGCCGCCCACCGCGGAAGCCCTCGGGTCGCAAGGATGCTTGCGGGAGTCGCCGCGCCTCGCTCCGGCGAGGGCAGCGGCCTCCCTGATGGGGTGTTGATGCACGTGCATCAACCCTGGACCTTCACCTCGACGACGCGGGGCTTGGTCTCCTCGCGGCGCGGCAGGGTGAGGGTGAGCACGCCATTGTCGTAGCGGGCCTCCACGCGGGTCGCGTCCACCGTGTCCGGCAGGCGGAACTGGCGTGCGTACACACCCGAGGCGCGCTCCTGGCGCCGCAGGGTGCTGCCCTCCGGAACGTCTTCCGCCTTGCGCTCGGAGCGCACGGTCAGCACACCGTCCTCCACCTTCACCTGGATGGCCTTGGCGTCATGGCCGGGCAGGTCCACGCGCAGCGTGATGCCGGACTCGGCCTCCAGGATGTCCGCCGCGGGCGTGACGGTGCGCTCGGCGTCGTTGCGGACGCCCAGCTCGCGGAAGAGGAAGTCGAAGTCGCGCAGCAGCGGGTGGGTGACGGCGGCGTTGTTGAAGGGATAGCGAGCGGTCAGCATGGTCTTCTCCTGTTCGTGACGCCCCTGGGGACGCACGTCGTGCGGGTTCACGGTCGTTGTTGAATCGGCGTCCGGGGCCCCGTCACTTCGGGGGTGCCCGGCAGCGCCTCACAAGACTCAAGAGAACCATGCTTCGGGACGTGTCAAGGAACGCCCCCGCGCGTCTTGGAGCCCCAGCGAGCCCCCGCGAAAGGCCTTCGTGCCTGCCCGCCTGCCCTCCTTCCGGGGGGCCACGCTCAGTCGTCGTCGCGGCCCAGGGTGACCATGGCGCCGTCGTCGTCCCGGGTGACGCGCACCTGCCAGGGGCGGCAGCAGACGGGGCAGTCCTCCACGTAGGACTCGGAGGAGGCCCCCAGCGAGTCCACGTCGACTTCGACCTCTTCACCGCAGTACGGGCACATCTGGGTGGCGGCGTCCGCGAACGGTTGCATGGTCCAGCCTCCTTGCCTGTTCGGTGACGTGGACTGAGCGTCCGCGCCATCAGACGCTAGAATCCCCACCCCATGGCTCCCCCTTCCCGGAATCGCATCGCGGACATCCTCATCAAGGCGCGCGTCATCGACGAGTTGCAGCTACGCAGCGCGCTCGCGTCGTTGGACCAGTGGGGCGGACGCGTGTCGCGCGTCATCGCGGACCTGGGCCTGGCGTCCGAGGAGACCATCACCCAGGCCATCTGCCAGGGCCTGGGAATGCCGCGCGTGCAGCTGGGCAACCTGACGAAGGACGCGGCGGCGCTCGCGCGCGTGGACGTGGGGCTCGCCGAGCAGAAGGGCATCTTCCCCGTGCAGCTCAAGGACAACGGGAAGACGCTGGTGCTGGCGATGTCCGACCCCACGGACCTGGCCACGCTGGACCAGGTCGTGGCGCGCAGCCGTGCCCGCGTGGTGCCCATGGTGGCGGGCGACCGTGAAATCGAGCACGCCATCCTGCGCCACTACCGCGGCCAGGAGCCGGTGGAGAAGAAGCGCTTCAAGCCCGACACGAACAAGCAGCAGGACGCCGGCGAACTCCCCGAGGAGGAGGAGTTCAAGGTCGTGGACATGAGCGGCAAGACGGTCGTGAAGCGCATCAGCGACATCGTCGACCCGAACGCCGCGCCGCCGCCCCC
>NZ_RAWL01000182.1:0-16453 GCF_003668885.1 Corallococcus sp. AB049A
GCCCAGGCCCTGCCGGAACCCCAGCCCCACCTCCGGCGCGCCCGTATAGCCATAGAGCGCCGTCGCCCCCGCGGGCAGCATCACCGGCGCCACCACGGAGCCCAGCGGGTCCTCCTGGGAAAAGGACACTTCGGCTTCCTGGGCAGAGGCCCACGCGGGCACGACGAGAAGGGCGAGCAGCAATCCAAGGCGCGTCATGGGCGCGCACCCTAGCTTGGGATGCAGCCTGGCCAAAACCCAACGAATCCAGGGACTTGGGGGCAGGTTGTACATTTGTTTGGGATCCCTGGAAGAATGGGGAATCCATGGTTGCCTACCTGCACGCCGCACCACCCCCTGAAGCCTCCACGCCCGCCGGTGGTCGTGACGCACTCGACCTGCCGGGTGGGGACGGGGGCTGGGTGCTGCTCGTGGGGGAGACGGCGCGGCCTCGGGTGGCGGAGGCGCTGGCCCGCGAAGGCTTCGAGCCCGTGCTCGTGGACGGCGCGCGCGCGGCGCTGGCGCGATTGGGTGTGGAGCCAGGCGGGACGCTGCCGGACCTGGCGCCTTCGGATGTGAAGAACGACGCGCCCCGGCTGGTCATCATCGACGCGGACCTGCCGGACGGCGACGGCTTCAGCCTCTGCGGCGTGCTGCGCGCCGACCCGAGGTCCTCGCACCTGCCGGTGCTGCTGGTGGCGAAGCACGCGGAGGAGTTCCACCGCGACCTCGCCGCGGGCGTGGGCGCGGACGAGTACCTGGTGGAGCCGGTGGACGCGCACGACATCGCGGTGCTCGCGCGGCTCAAGGCCGGCCGGCGCGGCGAGGAGGACGTCTACGACGCGCATACCACGACGCTGCCCCTCGTCTCCCTGATGCGCGCGCTCCTGTCCGGCGTGCGCTCCGGGCGGGTGGTGCTGTCGGAGGAGGAGGGCGTCCTCATCTTCCGCCACGGCCTGGTGGTGGACGCGACGTTCCACGGCGAGCGCGGCAGCCTCGCGTTCCGGCGCCTCGTGTGCTTCGGCTCGGGCGCGTACACGGTGACGTTCGGCCCGGAGCTGCACCGGGGCACCTTCTCCATGGACCGCGCGTTCCTGTGCGACCAGGTGGAGCCCGGCCTGGAGCGCTTCGAACAGCTGCGCGTCAAGGGCCTGCCCCTGGCGGCGCGGCTCACGGTGGACTTCACCCGGCTGTCGCAGGAGCTGCCCTCGCTGCCGGAGGACGTGGAGCAGGTGGTGCGCCTCTTCGACGGGCGGCGCACCGTGCGCGCGATGCTCCTGGAGTGCCGCTTCCCGGAGGCCCTGGCCTACGAGGCGGCCACCCGGCTGTTCATGCTGGGCGTGCTGGTGCCCGCCATCCTGGTGGAGGAGCGTGAGCGCGCCCGGGAGTCCGCGGGGCCGCCCCGCCTCTTCGAGCCCGTCCTGGCCCCAGAGCCGGAGCCGGGCACGTCGTAGGGGTTTGACTCGGGCGGCCTGCTCGGGGCACAAGGCCGGGAGCGCCACGGGCTGAACGCCCGTCCACCCCTCGCCGAAGCCGCCGCCATGTCCGGTCACAACCGATGGTCGAAACTCAAGCGCCGCAACGCCGTCCTGGGCGTGGCCAAGGGCAAGCTCTACTCCAAGGCCATCAAGGAGATGACCGTCGCCGCGCGGCTGGGCGGCGGTGACCCGGCCAGCAACGCCCGCCTGCGCGTGGCCGTGGCCCAGGCGCGCGAGTCCAACATCCCGCGCGACACCATCGAGCGCGCCATCAAGAAGGGCACGGGCGAGCTGGCCGGCGAGTCCTACGAAGAGGTGACGTACGAGGGCTACGGCCCCGGCGGCGTCGCGCTCATCATCGAGTGCCTCACCGACAACCGGAACCGCTCCGCCAGCGACGTGCGCAACCTCCTGGGCAACTACGGCGGGAACATGGGCTCGGAGGGCGCCGTGGGCTGGATGTTCCACAAGAAGGGCGTCATCACCGTGAAGCCCGGCCCCACCGAGGACCAGGTGATGGAGCAGGCGCTGGAGGCGGGCGCGGAGGACGTCGTGGACCAGGGGCCGGACGGCTTCGAGGTGCGCACCGCCCCGGCGGACCTGCACGCGGTGGGCTCCAGGCTGGAGGCCGCGGGCCTGCCCCTGGGCGAACAGAAGTGGACCTTCGTGCCGCAGAACACCGTGAAGGTGGAAGGCGACAACGCGAAGCGCTTGTTGAAGCTGATGGACGCGCTCGACGACAACGACGACGTGCAGCACGTGCACGCCAACTTCGAAATCGACGAGTCCCTGATGGAGTCGCTGTCCACGTGAGCCCCTGAAGGGGCGCGTGGGAAAGGAACGGGCCGGTGCGCGTACTCGGCGTGGACCCTGGCAGCCGCTTCATGGGCTTCGGGGTGGTGGAGGAGAAGAAGAGCAAGCTCGTGCACCTGGGCCATGGCGTCATCAAGGTGGTGGAGTCCGCGCCCCTGGCTGAACGCCTGAAGGACCTGCACGCCGCCTTGAGCGCCGCGCTCCAGCGCTACCAGCCGGAGGCCGTGGCCGTGGAAGGCCTGTTCACCTTCCGCAACGCCCGCAGCGCCCTGGTGCTGGGCCATGCGCGAGGCGTGGCGCTGCTCGCCGCGGCGCAGGCCGGCCTGCCCGTGCACGAGTACGCCCCCGCCAGCGTGAAGAAGTCCGTGGGCGCCAGCGGCGCGGGCGGCAAGGACGCCGTGGCGCGCATGGTGCGCACGCTCCTGGGCGTGGATGAAGCGGCGCTGGAGCGCGCGGATGCCAGCGACGCGCTCGCCGTCGCGCTGTGCCATCTCAATCATTTCCGCGTGGGCATGCCCCGCGCCGTCTCGCCTGGGAACGGCAAGCGCAAGGGGGCCGCGTCGGTGCTCGCGGACCGCCTGTCGTCCGCCTACCAGCGCCCGGAGGCCCGCCGATGATCGCCCGGCTGCGTGGCAACGTGTTGGAGAAGGGCCCTGAAGACGCCGTCGTCGACGTGAACGGCGTGGGCTACCGCGTGAACCTGTCCACCGTGTCGCTGGGCAAGCTGCCCGCGGACGGCCAGCCGGTGGACCTGCGCATCCGCACCGTGGTGCGCGAGGACGCCTTCGAGCTCTTCGGCTTCCTCTCCCCCGCGGAGGAGGAGCTCTTCCAGCTGCTCAACACCGTGTCCCGCGTCGGCCCGCGCATGGCCCTGGGCGTGATGTCCGGCATGGAGGTGGGCGAGCTCATCGCGGCGCTGTCACGCGGTGAGACAGCGCGGCTCGCGAAGATCCACGGCGTGGGCAAGAAGACCGCGGAGCGGCTGGTGCTGGAGCTCAAGGAGAAGGTGCGCAACCTGCACTCGGAGGGCATCGCGAGGGGCACCACGCCCAAGGCGCCCGTCACCTCCAGCAACAAGGCGGACCTCGTCTCCGCGCTGCTCAACCTGGGCTACAAGCAGCCCCAGGCGGAGAAGGCCGCGGACGTCGTCATCGAGCGGCTGGGCCCGGACACCAACTTCCAGGCGCTCTTCCGCGAAGCCCTCAAGTCCCTGCGCTCCACGCCCTGACTCCCGGACACCGCGCGGCCCTACAGGGCAAGACGCGGTGCTTCACGGGGCGTGAAATCCCGGGAAAATACGCGCAATTCTTATTGCCGTAGAAGTCCCTGACTGTCGCCCGGTGGATGCACCGGGTGTTCGGGCGAGGGCATCCGGCGCGCCGCACCGATTTCCGGTGGACATCCGGGCGCCATCCTGGCCGGCCATGGGCTGGCCCATTCCACTGAGAGCACCAATTTGCAGCGCGGACGCGGCAGCCCTCGGCCGCGTCCGTCCCAGGAGGCGTGCGTCATGGCGGCGTGGCGTGGTGTTCCGGTCCTCGTGCTGCTGCTCTCCGGCGTCATCGGGTGCGGCGCCGAGGACGGCGAGGATGTGTCCGCGGTGGGCCTGGCGTCGGCGGCGTTGGATGCGGAGCCGGCGGTGTCCGGGACGTCGCGGCCCTGTGGCCCGTCCGCGCGGCCCGTGGGGGACGTGCGGCGCGGCGCCGAGGGCTCGGCGCCGGAGGGGCTGGTGGAGGCGGGTGGGCTCGTCTTCTTCTCCGCGGACGACGGCGTGTCCGGCCGCGAGCTGTGGGTGACGGACGGCAGCACCCCGCGGGCGCGCCGGGTGGCGGACCTCCGGCCGGGCGCCTACGGCAGCACGCCGCGCTTCCTCACGCGGATGGGCGGCCGGCTGTTCTTCGTCGCGGACGACGGGGCGCATGGACCGGAGCTGTGGCTGTCGGACGGCACCGCGCGGGGCACGGTGCTGGTGGCGGACCTCCGGCGCGGGGCCCAGGGCAGCGCGCCCGAGGCGCTGACGGTGGTGGGCGCGCGGCTGTACTTCACCGCGGATGACGGCGTGCACGGCCGCGAGCTGTGGAGCACGGACGGCACGGCGCGGGGCACGCAGCTCACGCAGGAGTTCGCGCCCGGCCCGGGCTCGCTGTACCTGGACGACCTGACGGAGTGGAACGGCAAGCTGGCGCTGGTGGCGTACGGCGACGCGGTGACGCTGTGGCTGTTGGACGGCCGCACCGGCACCTCGCGGGTGCTCTTCCGGGGGCCGGAGCAGGCCATCCTCTTCTCGCTGACGCCCGCGGGAAGGGACCGCCTCTTCTTCCTCGTGGACATGGGCTTTGGCGAAGCGGACCTCTGGGTGACCTGGGGCCAGTACCTCCTCACCTTCCCGCTCCTGCACTTCCCGGGGGACTACCCGGCGCAGCTCACGCCGCTGGGCAGCGCCGTGTACTTCATGGCCGGCGCGGAGGGCTTCTTCGGCGAGCCCGGGGACCTGCTCCACGGCGGCGAGCTGTGGAGGAGCGACGGCACGTTCCTGGGCACCCGCATGGTGAAGGACGTGTGGCCGGGGCCCGGGAGTTCGCTGCCCACGGGGCTGACGGTGATGGACGGCCGGCTGTACTTCGCGGCGGAGGACGGCGCGCACGGCCGCGAGCTGTGGCGAAGCGACGGCACGGCGCAGGGCACGCTGCTCGTGCAGGACCTGGAGCCGGGCCCCGGAAGCAGCAACCCCATGGCCTTCGCGGCGGCGGACGGGTGGCTCTTCTTCTCCGCGACCACGGCCGGGCGGGGCCGCGAGGGCTGGTTCTCCAACGGAGACCCGGGCCGCGCGGACCCCATGCGCGACATCGCCCCCGCGGGGCTGAGCGCGAACCCCCGTGGGTTCGTGCGCGCGGGAGGCTCCATCTTCTTCATCGCCACGGACATGGACCAGGGCGAGGAGCCCTGGGCGCTGCCCTTCCTCCCCGCGGCCCGCTGCGCCTTCCTGGAACCCTGAGCGCTACGCCGCGCGCCGCATCGCGGGCGTGGGGTGCAGCCCGCCCGTGTTCGGCGCGGGCAGCACCACGGTGGGCCCCAGGCCCGGGGCCAAGAGGTGCGCGGTGAGCAGCGACGACGGGTGGAAGTTCACGAACGACGCGTCGTGCGCGGACGGGCCCGCGAAGAGCTTCTCCACCACCATGGACGCGTACTGCTCCAGCGAGTCCTCGCGCGTGTTGCCGTTGAGCACCACCTCCCAGCCCATCTGCTCCGCGAAGCGGCGCACGCCGGGGATGCGCGACAACAGCGGCGTGTAGCTCTCCGTGCTCACGCCGTTCTCGCTGACGACGAACACTTCATTCGCGGTGGCCACCGCCAGGGACATGTTCCCCTGCGTGTGGCCGGGCGTGCTGAGCAGCGCCGCGCCCTGGCCCAGCCACGTGTCCCCGTCCAGCAGCACCACGCGCTCCTCGGGGATGTCCGCGCCGCCGGGCACGAACCACACGTGCTGCATGGGGTGCAGGTGCTTCACCATGGTCCACTCCGCGCGCTGCACCAGCAGCTTCGCCCGGGGGAAGACGGGCGGGGTGCCGTCACCGCCCAGCCAGCCGCGCAGGTCCTGGATGTGCAGGTGGTCGAAGGCCAGGTAGTCCACGTCCGACGGCGTCAGCCCCAGCTGCTCCAGGTGGGTCTGCACCGTGCCGTGGCGGGTGGACATCACCTTGTCGGACAGGAACGCGCCGTAGCGCTCGCGCAGCGCGCGGTAGAAGGGCGCCGCGTGGCCCCGCTCGTAGTCGGTGGGGTTGAAGAGCAGCGTCCTGCGCTGGCCGGTGCCGGCTTCCGCGAACTGCACCACCTGCATGCGGTTGGTCATCATCACGTACGGTGCGGGTGACAGCGCCGCGCCGCTGAACGCGAACAGGGTGGGGTAGGGGAACGTGATGAGGTCGCACGTGGCCACCGCCGCCACCGGGCCCTCCTGGACGAAGGCCTCGCGGGCCTCCAGCGTGGCGCGGCGCAGCTTCTGCAACCGGGGGCCGGGCGAACGCTCGGCGCGGGCCTCCGGCAGGAGGGGCAGGGGACGGAACGGGGCGGAGGCGGAAATCATGACGCGACTCCCTTCGGGCAGGGGAGCAGCCCCCCTGGCTGGCCGGTCGGCGTGCCACTCGGACTCTAGCGCCGCCAGAAGGGCAGCGACATGTGGCCCCTTCGCTGTATAGGGTCGCAATGGCGATGGCGAGGAAGTCCGACGACACCCTCTCGGGAGATGTTCAGCCGGAAGACATCCGGCTGGAGGCCTCCCTGCGCCCGCGCACCTTCGACGAGTACGTGGGGCAGGGGACGGTCGTCGAAAAGCTCAAGGTGTACGTGGCCGCGGCCAGGAGCCGCGGTGACGCGCTGGATCACTGTCTGTTCTCCGGCCCCCCGGGCCTGGGCAAGACGTCGCTCGCGCACATCATCGCGAACGAGCTGGGCGTGGGCATCCACGTCACCAGCGGCCCCGCGCTGGAGAAGAAGGGCGACCTGGCCGGCCTGCTCACCAACCTCAACGAGCGGGACATCCTCTTCATCGATGAAATCCACCGCCTCAACGCCGCCGTGGAGGAATACCTCTACCCGGCCATGGAGGACTTCCGGCTGGACATCACCATCGACACCGGGCCCGCCGCCCGCGCGATGAAGATTGATCTGCCGCCCTTCACCCTGGTGGGCGCCACCACGCGCACGGGCCTGCTCACGTCCCCCTTGCGCGACCGCTTCCAGATCCAGGATCGCCTGGAGTACTACGAGCCGAAGTTCCTGGAGCAGATCCTCGACCGCTCCGCGCGCATCCTCGGCGTGCCCATGGACCGCGCCGCCAGCCGCGAGGTCTCCACCCGCTCGCGCGGCACGCCCCGCATCGCCAACCGCCTCCTGCGCCGCCTGCGCGACTTCGCCCAGGTGGAGGGCAACGGCCGCATCACCTACGACCTGGCGCATGATTCGCTCAGCCGCCTGGGCGTGGACGCCAGCGGTCTGGACGCGATGGACCGGAAAATCCTCCTGACCATCCTGGAGAAGTTCGGCGGCGGCCCGGTGGGCGTGGAGACCATCGCCGCGAGCGTGGGCGAACAGCGCGACACCATCGAGGACGTCTACGAGCCCTTCCTCATGCAGGAGGGCTTCCTCATGCGCACGCCCCGCGGCCGCACCGCCACGCTGCGCACCTACCAGTACTTCAAGAAGACGCCGCCCCCCAGCTCCCCACAAGGGGCGCTCTTCTAACCCGCACCTCTTCTCCGCCATGAGCCAAGCCTCCGCGCCCGCCGTGCCCACGGTCCTCCCCAGTCCCCGCGACTACTACGGCGACCTGATGCGCGCCTCGCAGGCCACGCGCGCGGGCTTCCTCGCGGAGCGCGAGCGCTGGCTGCGCGGCGTCCCGGTGGAGGGCCGCGAGGAGCTGCTCTTCGAGTTCGAGATGTGGCTGCGCGCCGTGGAGCGCTACCTGAACCTCCACAACTCCGTGGTGGACGCCCGCGCCCGCCCGCTCGTCACGCGCGACTTCCACGAGGAGCTGGTGGACGTGCGCGACGCCATGGAGCGCGCGGTGCGCGTCGCCCGGCACCTGCAGGACCCGGACAGCGACCCGAAGATGGTCTTCCGCAAGTACGTGGAGACCCAGCTCGCGGATGACCGCGTGCGCCGGCTGCTGATTGAAGAAGAGTTGGACCAGGAGACCCCGCCGGAGAGCCTCTTCGTCGTGCGCGAGGCCTTCGACGCGCTGAAGAACCTGCTCGACAACCTGCTCCAGCTGCCGCTCATCGGCCTGTCGCTGTTCCAGGACGTGGGCAAGCTGACGCTGCGGGAGATCGTCCTCAACCGCTACTTCCGCCCCTTCCGCCCGCTGGAGTTCCGCGTCGAGTACGACCGGCTTCGCTCCGTGCGCCTGCTGGACGTGCTGGGCACGCTGCCTTCGGACACGCGGCCCCTCTTCACCACCGCGTTCCTGGGCCTCTTCCGCGTGCTGCACTACCTGACGCACGTGGATCCGGAGTCACAGCCGCCCGTGCCGCGCCGCGTGCGCGTGCTGCTGTCCCTGGTGCGCGGAGAGGTCTCCGCCGTCGCCAGCTACCTGCACACGGAGCTGTCCCCCAAGGCCGGCACGAAGCCCCTGCAGGCCGCCACGCTGCGCGCCGCGCGCGACCTGGCCCGGGAGACGGACCGCATCTCCCGCGAGGTGCTGGTGGACCTGGACCGCGACCCGGCCGCCCCCCTGCGCGCCGCGGAGGCCTTCACCACGCTCCTGCGCCAGCAGATCGTCGCGCTGGTGGACGCGCTGGCCCCCAACGGCTCGCTGGGGGACGAGGCCTTCGCCCACCTCACCAGCCCCCAGGACGCCGCGCTGCGCCTGCGCAAGGACCTGTGGGTCTACGCCCAGCTGTGCCGCGCCGCTGAAAGCCACCTGCGCTCGGAGGACGTCGTCGCCGCCGAGCGCGTGCTGGAGGCCCTCAGGTCGTTCCTCGACTACTTCCACGACGGCGGCTACCAGCTCTTGCGCTACGCGGACTACGACGCCTTCGACCGCTTCACCTCGCTCCTGGTGGAGCTGCCCTGGCCCCCGGAAGGCCCGGGCATCCGCAGCCGCCTGGCGGAGGACCTCCGGCGGTTTTCACAGACGCTGGAGACCACCTTCCACGCCGTCAGCCGCCGCTCGCTGCTCCAGGGCCGCGGCTTCGATCGGCCGGACGCGGAAGCCCTGCGCGACCGCTTCCTGCCGCCTGCTCGCTGACCCGGCCTCCCGGTCACGATTTCCGTCAAGCCCCGGACTCCCGGTGAGTCCCGGATGCGCGTTTGCTTCCGGGCACTCGCCTGGGATAGAGACGCGCCTCTGTTGCGTGGGTGACACGCACTCCCGGTTGGCGCGAAAACACCCGGGGGCGCCGGCATTCGAAGGATGAATTCCGGACATCGCTGTCACGGTGGGAGGAGCAGTGGTGGGTTTCCCAAGAGGGGTGTCCGTGCCCCGGTCCAGTCCGTACCCCGTCCCGGTGCCCGGCGCGCCAGCAGTTCCAGGGGGTTGGGAAGGGCAGGGCCACCCCCTCACGCAGTCCTTGTGTCACGGCCGCGTGGCATGTTGATTGCTCCTATGTGCAGCGCGTCAGACCGCCGTGGAACGGCCTGACGGGGCCGTACACCGCGTATGTCAGTACGAAGCAGTTCTTAGAGGCGACACCGACATGCTCCAGTTCACCGACTTCCAGCGCACCCTCTCCCAGCCGGCCGTCTGCCGCGGCGTGGGGCTCCACTCCGGGTTGCCCGTGACGCTGACCCTGAAGCCCGCGCCCGCGGGGCATGGCATCGTCTTCGTCCGCACGGACCTGGCGCGCCCGGCGAGCATCCCCGCGCTGGCGGAGTACGTGGTGGACACGTCGCTGGCCACCACCCTGGGCCGCGACGGCGTGAAGGTGGGCACGGTGGAGCACCTGATGTCCGCGCTGGCGGCGCTGGGCATCGACAACGTGCGCGCGGAGCTGGACGGGCCGGAAGTGCCCATCATGGACGGCAGCGCGGCGCCCTTCACGCACGCCATCATGGAAGCCGGCTCGCATGAGCTGGACGCGCCGCGCGAGTACCTGGTCATCAAGAAGAGCGTGGTGGTGCAGGACGGCGACAAGCAGGCGTCGCTCACCCCCGCCCGGCGCTTCCGCATCAGCTGCACCATCGACTTCGAGCACCCCGTCATCCAGGGCCAGTCCTTCGACGTGGACGTGAACGACCGGGGCTTCTCGCGTGAAATCTCCCGCGCCCGCACCTTCGGCTTCCTGCGCGACGTGGAGAAGCTCAAGACGCTGGGCCTGGCGCGCGGCGGCTCGCTGGAGAACGCCGTCGTCGTGGACGAGGCCGCCATCCTCAACCCGGACGGCCTGCGCTTCCCGGACGAGTTCGTGCGCCACAAGATCCTGGACGCCATTGGCGACGTGTCGCTCTTTGGCCGGCCTGTCATTGGCCACATGACGGCTTTCAAGACGGGCCACGCGCTCAATCACAAACTGGTGCGCAAGGTGCTGGCGGACCCCTCCAGCTTCGACATCGTCACCGCGCGCCGCCGGGACGTGGAGGGGCGTGAGCCGGGCCGTGCAAGCCTTACGGGCGCGTTGGAGCTGGAGCCCCTGGTCGCCTGAACGCGGGACTGGCAATTCCTTGCCAGTCCCGGGGACCTCTATTAAGTCGGCGGGCTATGTCCATGCGCTCTACTCGCATCGCCCTGGCCGCCCTCCTCGCGGCATCCCTCACCGCCGGCTGCAACAAGGAGAAGGCGCCGGCCAATGCCCAGGCGCCCGCCGCGCAGGCCCAGGCCGCCAATGCCGCCGAGCCTTCGCCGGACACCGTGGTGGCCACCTTCGGCAACAACGAGAAGGTCACCTTCGGTGAGCTCAACGAGCGCATCAAGGAGCCGCTGGCCAACCTGGACAAGCAGAAGTTCCAGCTGCGCAAGCGCGGCCTGGAAGGCCTGGTGACGGAGCGCCTGGTGAAGGCCGAGGCCACCAAGCGCGGCATCACCGAGGACCAGCTGCTCAAGGCGGAGATCGACGACAAGATCCCCGCGCCTCCGGAAGAGAAGATCAAGGAGGTCTTCGAGGGCGCCAAGGGCCAGCTGCCCCCGGGCGCGACCTACGAGCAGATGAAGCCGCAGATCGTGGACTTCCTCTCCGGCCAGCAGAAGCAGGAAGTGGCCCAGAAGTTCTTCGACTCCCTCCGCCAGGGCGCCAACGTGAAGTACGAGCTGCCCGAGCCCCCGCGCCCGCCCGCGGAGCGCAAGCAGGTGGCCGCCACCGGCCCGGCGAAGGGCCCGGAGAACGCGCCGGTCACCATCGTGGAGTTCAGCGACTTCCAGTGCCCGTTCTGCAGCCGCGCCATCGCCACGGTGGACCAGGTGACGAAGACCTACGGCGACAAGGTGCGCCTGGTGTTCCGCCAGTTCCCGCTGGACTTCCACAAGCAGGCGCAGAAGGCCGCCGAGGCCTCGCTGTGCGCGAACGACCAGGGCAAGTTCTGGGAGATGCACGACAAGCTCTTCGCCAGCCAGCAGGCGCTGGGCGTGGATGACCTGAAGAAGTACGCGGGCGAGCTGAAGCTGGACACCGCCAAGTTCAACGCCTGCCTCGACTCCGGTGAGAAGGCCGCCACGGTGAAGACGGACATGGCGGACGGCTCCAAGGTGGGCGTCAGCGGCACGCCGGCGTTCTTCATCAACGGCATCATGCTGTCCGGCGCGCAGCCCTTCGACGAGTTCAAGTCCATCATCGACGCGGAGCTGAAGGGCGCGAAGTAGTCCCGCGTCGCCTGCAGGGAGGGATGCGGTGGCGTCCAAACCCAGGGCCACGCCTCGCGTGAGCGGTGAGGCGGCTTCGCTCGAACTGGAGCGGCCGCTCGCCGCCGTCGTCTCTCCCACCCGGCCCCTTTCGGCGCACTTCCTGGCGCCGGAGGGGCTGGTGCTCCTCCCGGAATCCCACGGCGCGGCCGGCTTCTTCGCCGGCAGCCTGGGGACGCTCTCGGTCGAGGAAGTGTTCGCCCAGATTCTCTCGGGCATCCGCACCGGACAGCTCGTCGTGCAGCACGGCGGCGTGCGCCGCACGGTGGCCTTCCGCGACGGGCAGGTGGTGTTCGCCACCTCCAGCGAGCGCTGGGAGCGCCTGGGCGCGGTGATGGTGCGCCTGGGGCTGCTCACCGAAACGAAGCTCACCCAGGCCCTGGCGCAGGTGACGCCCGCGCGCCGCATCGGCCAGGTGCTCACGTCGCAGGGCCTGGTGTCGGAGGCCAGCCTCTACAGCGCCATGACGTTCGTGGTGCGCGAGGTGGTGCTCAACCTCTTCGAGATGGTGGAGGGCAGCTTCCTCTTCCTGGAGGCGAAGGCGCCGGCCGTGGACGCGGTGAAGCTGCCGGAGCGTACGCGCGACCTGGTGCTCACCGGCATCAAGCGCGCGGAGGAGACGGGCCGCCTGAGCCGCCGCTTCCCGGACGACATGCGCGTGACGCCCGGCCCCCAGGGCGCGCTGCCCGGCGAGGAGGCCCTGTTCGCCAGGCTGGGCGAGGGCACCACGCTGGGCGCGCTCAGGGCCGCGTACGCGGGCAGCCAGTACGCCTTCTACAGCGGCGTGGAGGAGGCGGTGCGCGGCGGCCACCTGGCCGTGCGGGCCGCGGAGCCAGCGCCAACCCCGGGCCCCGCGGTGGAGGGCATGGCCTGGGAGCTGTTGTCCGCGGAGGAGCGCTACAACCTCCTCCTGTCGCTGGTGCACCGCGCGCTGCGCGAGGCGGGCCGCGACGTGGACCTGTTGCGCGGCTTCGTGGAGTCGCCGCCGCCGGGGCTGGAGGAGGCCTACCACGGCGTCACGCTGGGGCCGGACGGGCGCGTGGACGTGGCCCGGCTGCGCGCCAACGTGTCCACCAGCGGCGGCGAGGCGGTGGGCCGGGCCATGGCGCTGGAGGCGCTGGACGCCTTCGTGTCCTACGCGCTGTTCTCCGCGCGCAACGTGCTGCCGGCGGACGTGGCCGAGCGGCTGGCCAACACCTACCGCACCCTCCAGGGCGGCCTGTCGTAGGCGCGCCCCCGAGGGAAGTTTCCACCGTCTGACAGCGTACACGGCCCCCGTGTGCCCCTGGCGGGCCTGGAGGGGGGTGTCCACGTTCCTCCCCACGGCTGGTGGCTGGCGGGGGACGAGCGACATGGGCGCGATGCGGATGTTGGGTTGGGGAGTGCTGCTGCTGAGCACGGCGTGTGGCGCGTCCCGGCCGGCGGTGACGCGGTCGGAGCCCGGCACGGGCGGCTCCGGAATGGACTCGGACTCTTCCGCCGTCGCGTCCACCACGCGGCGCTACGTGGACGAGGACCTGGGCTTCGAAATCGTCCGGCCCACCGCGGAGTGGCAGCTGGATGAGACGAACGAGCGCACCCCGGAGGGGCTGGCGATCCCCGTCATCCTGCGCCACCGCGTGACGGGCGCGCAGGTGGTGCTGCAGGTGGCGCCCGGCGTCGCCACGCCCGTGCAGTTCGCGGAGCGGCTGACGCAGGGGCTGCGCCAGCAGCCGGGCTTCACCACCACGGATCCGCGGCCCATCGCGCTGTCGGACAACGCCGTGGGGTTCGACTTCCAGGTGGGGGAGGGCGTGCGCGGCAAGGTGGCCGTGCGCGAGGGCAACTCCGGCCGCGTGCTGATGATGCTGGCCACCTGGCCCACGGAGGCCACCGCCGGCATCACGGAGAGCGTGGACGCCCTGATGGCGGGCGTCCGTCCGCTGCCGGAGCCGAGCGTGGCCGTGCGGTCCACGCCCCGGACTCCGTGATTCAAACCCGCTGCCCCACGCGGTCCTGAGCGTGGGGCCCGCGGGGGACTCAAGCGCGGGCTGGCTTGCCCTTGGCGGCCTTCGCGGACTTGGGCGCCTTGGAGGCCTTCGCGGGGGCCTGGGCCTTCACGGGCTCCGGCTGCGAGGCGACCTCCGTGGCCCTGCGGCGCACCAGCTCCACCAGCGTGCGCGCGCCGACGCCGGTGGCGCCCTTGTTGAGGTAGCCGCGCTCCTTGGGGCTGTTGGACGGGCCGGCGATATCCAGGTGCACCCAGGGCGTGTCGCCCACGAACTCCTTGAGGAAGAGGGCCGCGTTGATGGCGCCGCCCCAGCGCTCGCCGGAGTTCTTCATGTCCGCCACTTCGGACCGCAGCGCGTCCTTCTGCAGGTCGGTGACGGGCAGGCGCCACATCTCCTCGCCCGCGGCGCGCGCGGCGGTGAGCACGCTGTTCACCGTGTCGTCGTCGTCGCCGAACGCGCCCACGATGTAGTTGCCCAGCGCCACCATGCACGCGCCCGTGAGCGTCGCCAGGTCGATGATGGCGGACGGCTCGTGCTCGCCGGCCCAGGTGATCATGTCGCCCAGCACGAGGCGGCCTTCCGCGTCCGTGTTGGTGATCTCCACCGTCTTGCCGTTGCGCGCCGTGAGGATGTCACCGGGCTTGTACGCCGTGCCGGACGGCATGTTCTCGCACGCGCCAATGAAGGCGTGCACGGGGAAGGGCGGCTTCACCACGGAGCCAATGACCTTCATCGCCGCCAGCACCGCGGCGGAGCCGGCCATGTCCGTCTTCATGTCCACCATGCCCTCGGTGGGCTTGAGCGACAGGCCGCCCGAGTCGAACGTGATGGCCTTGCCCACCAGCGCCAGCGGGGCGCGCCTGGCGTCCTTCGCGTTCTTCGGCGTGTAGATGAGGTGGATGAGCCGGGGCTCCTGCACGCTGCCGGCGGTGACGCCCAGGAACATGCCCATGTTCAGGCGTTCAATCTCCTTGCGCCCGCCAATCTCCGCCGTGAGCCCGCCCTCCTTGGCGGCCTGCTGCGCGGCCTGCGCCAGCTTCGTGGGCGTGACGACGTTGGGGGGCTCGTTGACCAGGTCGCGCGCCCAGTTGACGGCCTCCGCCAGCTTCAGGCCCAGCGTCAGCGCGTCGTCCAGCGCGCGCGACTTCTCCGTGCCCTCCGGCAGCGACAGCGTGGCGCTCTTCAGCTTGGGGGCGCCCTTGTCCTCGCGCGCGGAGGACTTGTACTTGTCGAAGCGGTAGACGCCCAGCTCCAGGCCCTCCACCACCGCGCGCACGGCCAGCGCCGCGTCGTCCGTGGCGGGCAGGCGGAAGCCGATGGCGGTCGCCTTCAGCCGCTGCGCCGTCTTCGCCGCGCGGCCCGCGGCCAGCCGCAGCACCTCCGGCTGGAAGCGCGCGCGGTTGCCCAGGCCCAGCAGGAGGACGCGGTCCGCGCCCAGCTTGCCCAGCGTGTGCAGGAGGAAGGACTGGTCCACCTTGGCCTTGAAGCCCTCCTGGGTGGCGGCGGCGCGCAGCTTGCCGTCCAGCGCGGAGTCCGCGGCCGCAAGCGGCGCGGGCGCGGAATCCCCCAGCTCGCCCTCGAAGAGGGGGATGACGAGCAGCTCACCGCTCACCGGCGCGGCTTCACCGGAGACGAGACTGAATTGCATGGCGACGTGGACTCCTGTGCTGAGGGAGGGGGTGATCCGAGGGGCGCGACTGTAGACGCGCCGCGTGTTGCTCGCAAAGCGCTGGTTGCCACTCGGCCATTGCAATGCCCCGGCGCGCTGGATAGCTGTGCACTCCCAATGCCCACCCTGCTGCTCCATCTGACGGCCATCGAACGGTTGGCGGCCCACCCGGACGGGCTCCCCGCCGACTGGGTGCGCGCGTTGTCCGAGGACCTGCCCTACGCGCGCTTCGGCGCGGCGCTGCCGGACCTGCCGCTGTGCGCCGGCGTGCGCGGGGGGCTGGGGGTGATGATGCAGCCGGACACGGGCTGGCCCCTCTTCGCGCGGCTGTACCACGAGCGCGCCCCGGTGGGCCTGGGCCTGAAGATGGCGGAGCTGGTCGCCTCCGGGGCCCTGGTGGGCACGGAGGCCGGCATGGCCATCCTCGCGGGGTACTTCACGCACCTGAGCCTGGACCGGCGCCTCCACCCGCTGGTGGACCAGATGGTGCTGCGCCACCGCCGCAAGGGCGAGCGGGCCTGGGACGCGCGGCGCCAGGTGGAGTGGGCCCAGACGCTCTTCTTCCTGCGCGAACAGGACGGCACGGACGGCGTGGGCACCGCCCGCATCCGCGAGAAGTTCCAGGTCGTGAAGAGCCCCGGCATCCCGCTGCGAGGCATTGGCCGGGGCATCTATGAGCTGGTGCGCCTGGCGTCCCAGGACCGCGTGGGGCAGGCCCCCACCAAGGCGGAGCTGGACGGGTGGGTGCGCGGCCTCTACGTGTCCGGGCTCTTCCTCTCCAGCCCGCTGGGGCGCGTGCGCGCGCTGCCGGCGTTCTCGCAGCTCTCCTTCCAGGAGCTGTACCGCAATGATCACTTCGACTTCGCGGCGGAGCTGGACGCCGCGCTGGAGGTGACGCGCGGGCTCATCCGGAAACTGAACGGATACATGGCGCGCGGCACCTACACGCCGCGCACGCGCGCGCGGTTCCTGGAGGAGTTTCCAGAGGGAACGCTGGGCGCCACCGCCGCGTAGTGAACGGATCCACACGGCCCGCGTCCAAGGGCCTTTGTCCGCGTGCAGGGCATCCAGCCGATCGAGCAGGTTGCCCTCGCGGAAGTGCCGCTATCCGAAGCGGGGACTGCCTCCTATCCTCGATAGGGAATGACGGTCTTGCTCCTCATGGCGGCGGGTGTGTTGGCGGGTGGGTTGGGGG
>NZ_RAWL01000183.1:0-16452 GCF_003668885.1 Corallococcus sp. AB049A
GGCGGTGCCTGGGGCGCGGTCGCGGGGCTGGGCGTGGAGTCGGTGTCCCCCACGATGGACCTGCGGGCGCGCCTGGAGGGCCGCCTTCAACGCGGAGGCTTCCGCCAGGGTGCCTTCGGCCCGGACCATGAGCTGGCCCGCTTCCAGGTGGCGGGCCCCACCGCGCAGCCGCTGGCGGACACCCCTTTCCGGCAGGGGTCTTCGGCCTATGGCGAGGTGATTCTCAGCTGGGATGCGGAGCGCCTGGGCATCCTGGCGCGGCGCCACTTCCGCCTCACGCTGGGCGTGGAGGCCTTCAACTGGGGCCGGGTGGACGTGGACGGGCGCCTGGAGGTCCAGCTCTTTCACCGCGACCTGACGGCGGCGGTGGGAGGGCTGGCCCTGGGCATGGGCCGGCCCGGCGCGCGCTACCTCGCGTCAGCCGAGGCCCGGTGGCGATTCCTCGGAGGGAAGCTGTACGCGCTGGGACAGGGAGGCACGCTGCTGTTCCCGACGGCGGAAGGGACGCTGCGGCCGGGTGCCTTCGCGGCCGTGGGCGTGGGGGTGGACAATGCACGCTGAGTCCCTGCCTCGAAGCGGCGTGGGGTTGCTGCTGACGGTGGCGTTGCTCAGCGCGGGCTGCGTCTCGTTGTCAGCGAAGACGGGTCAGGCAACCTCCCTGGCCTTCAGGCCCCTTTCCGCTTCCGCCGACGCGGCGAGCGCGGAGACGCCCCTCCACCATCGACGCACGCCCATTGCCGGGGAAGGCGATGAGCCCGGCGTGCCGAGCGAGAAAGCACTGCCCCGTGAAGCGGGGGTCACCTGTGGTGGCAAGGACGTGCCCGCGGGCTGGCCGCACCTGGACTCCAGCCGGGAGGTGCTGGAGCCCTTCCTGGCGTGCGGTTCACCCGCCGCGTTCGTGGCCATGCAGCGGGGGGTGGACATGCCCCGGCTGGTGGAGTCACTGGAGGACTGGGATGCCGTCCAGCTGGGAGCCCTGGGGCCACTGGATGCGGGGGCCTCGGAAGTCCTCGGCCGCAAGCGCGCGGCCTTCCTCGTCACGGCCAGTGAGAAGTACGGCCTCCCCTACGCCGAGGTGTTCGCCCTCTTCGTCCTCCACTCCTCCTTCGACGATGAGCTGCGCGGCGTGGTGCGGCTGCTGGCCCGCGACAAGCAGTTGGGGACAACGCTGGGGAGCATGGCCGCCGTCCGCGAGGAGCTGCAGCGGCGGGAGGTGGCGCTGGAGGGCTTCCCGGAGCGCGGTGAACACGCCGGTGACGTGCTGCGGGGGCTGGGGCGGGCTGGCCGGGACATGCTCTCCAGCACCCCGGTGAGTGACGGGGCCCGGTACGCGGACCTCCAGGCGAAGCGCGGGCAATTGCCACCGCCCTACCAGGAAGCGCTCGCCCAGGTGGAGCGGGCGCTGCTGGCGCGGCACTTCTCGCCGGGAAGCGTGGCGGCGGGAGGCTTCGACCACCTGACCTTCGGCATGCCGCTGGGCTTCTTCCATCTCGTGGCGGGGACGGGGCATGGCGCGTACTCGCTGACGCAGGGCCAGTACGAGCAGGCCACGCGCGAGCTGGCGCCCGCTGCGTTGATGGTGGCGCTGTATGCCGGTGGGAAGGGCGCACGGGCCTTCATGGAAGCGCGAGGGGCAGCGCCGCGGCTCCAGATGCCCGCGCTCGGCCTGGACGGGTTGAAGGCGCTGGTGGAGCGGCTGGAGGAGCAACTGGGCGTCAACGCCGCGCGCGACCTGCTCCGCTATCTCCAGGCAAGCCGGGAGGGCGCACGGGTCGCCGCGGAGTGGGGGGAGGCAGGAGTGCTGGCGCTGTACGAGGCGCGAGGCAACCCCGCGAAGGCCCAGGCGATGCTGGCGGAGGCCCATCGTGGGCCCTCACGGGTCGCGTCGACGAACGTCCTGTCGCAAGAGCCGGCCGCCGCGGAGGCGGCGAGGGCCAGGCTGCTCCAGGCGGAGCTGGAAGCCTCGGGCCCGCGCCTTCCCAGGGACGCGAAGCTGCTGAAGCAGCTAGCGCCCAAGCTGGAGGCGCCGCCGCCCGGAGTCGAGAAGGGCTCCGCGCGCTGGCGCGAGTACGTCGAGTACCGGGAGCGGCGTCTCCAGGAGATCCAGGAGGGCGCCGCCGTCGACGGACCGCTGAAATGGGAGGGCTACCATGAGATGCGCGCCCTCTACGCCCGGGGCCTGGCTTTCGAGCAGACCATGGTCTCCCTCCTGGAGCAGGATGCGGCCCTCCCTCGGGCACAGCGACGGTGGCTCAAGGACTTCGACCAGCCGCGCCTCGAAACGCACGTGGGCGTGGCGAAGGCGGATCTGCGCTTCGCGGACGTGCTCGTCATCGAGGAGCGTCCCCCTGCTGGCCAGCCGCCTCGGGTGGAGACGTTCAGCTTCAAGAGCCGAGACCTCTCACGCATGGAGTCACGAGCCCTGGAGACACAGATGACCACGGACGCCAGCAACGCCCTGAGATATTACGGCGAGACGCTGAACATCCGGCGTCCTGGGATGGAGATGGAAGTGCAGGTTCAGCGAGTCCGCTTGTTCTATGAGGGCGGAGAGCTCAAGCCTCGGGAAGCCAGGGTATTGAGCCCTGCCTTGAGTGGTACGCGTGATGCCGTTCAGGGAGTGGAGGTGCTGTTTCAATGAAGCGTCTGAACCTGTGGGAATCGAGAACAGAAGATGGCCTCGTTCTCTCTTTTGATGCCTCCTTCAACAGCACGGCCGCCATTGAAGATGAACTGAGGCCTTTCCTCGATGCATTGGAGACGCATGCGGGCGAGTGGATGCCCGAGGTCGTCGAGGGAAAACAGGGCCGTAGGTATTCCCGAGCCGCTGTCGGGAAGGCTTGCGAAGAAGCGCGTGGGGCGAGGACCGCGACGATTGGCCTCTATCGCGTGCAGCAGCCAGCGCTGGACATGACCCTCAGGCTGCGCTTCCCGCCGTCATCCCCAAAGCTGAGCGTCTCGATTTGCATTGATTCGCTTTCGTCGTTTGCGGCGAGTGCCCGGTGCACTCGGCTTGTGGAAATGGTGCGTGCGTGGGCCTTGCACTACCCTGTTTCATACGCAATGGCTCACGGCATGGCGGATGACCAGTTGTCCGGGGCTCCCCAGTTTGGTCGTGATGAGGAAACCACGCTGAGAGATGGGTTTGACCAGCTCTACGAAGTGTCCTGGCTGAACGTCTTCGGCCCGAAGCTGGTGGACTCAGTCGGGCGCGAGCGGATGCTGTCGACCCCGGCCCACCGGGTGGACGAACTGCCTGACGGCTCCGTCCTGCTGGTGCTGTGGCCCACCGCCGCGGACTTCGCCAGCGACGAAGCGCGCCTGGCCCAGGCCCGTGCGCATGTCCACCTGCGGCCCGACCTCGACTTCGACACCGTGCTGCGCACCCTGCGTGAGCGCAGCGCCACCCTCGCTCCAGTGGAGCCCCGCTTCCACCCGGACCTGGCACCGCTCCTCTCCCGCTTGCCGGAGGAGGTCGCCCTCGGCGAGCGGCAGCGGAAGATCGCCGAGCTCAATGCCTTCCGGCCCCCCGAGCCGGAAGAGTGGCTCCCGGCCGCCCTGTCCTCGGACGTGGAGAACCCGGCGCGGGTCCTCAGCCAGTACGGCGACCTCTCGGAAGGCCTCGTCGCCGCGCTGCACACCCAGGTGCCATCCATCCTCGACACGACGCCCGAGTCCCTCACGGACCTCGACTTCTACTTCTGGCGGGAGAACTTCCCGGAGCGCTACAAGCGGGACCTCATCGACACGCACACGGCCCCAGCCCTGGGAGCCTACCTGGGCGGAGTGCTGGTGAAACGCCTGGGGGGAACCTGGGTTCCGCGCCGGAAGCTGGAGGAGTCACAGGTCCGTGTCGGCCAGCGCGTCTGGCTGCCCTTCCTCCGTGCACGCCGCTGCATGGATTCCCGCCAATCACTGCTCACCCACTCACTGACGCAGTTCTTCCGCGAAGTGGAGCGACATCGGGACTGACAGCCGCCACGGTCCATGTGCGCCACAAGCACCGGCGTTCGTGCATGAACGAGCATGCCTGGATGCCTGGACACCTGGCGTGGGTTCTCTCGGGCCTGGACGCGGCTCCAATCGCCCGGTTAGGAACCGTCCACCGTCCGATGTCCCCCTCCCCCCTCAACACGTCCACCCCGCGTGCTCCGCGGGTCTGGCTGCTGGAAGACTCCCCGACGGAAGCGCTCGCCGCTCGCTCGGCGTTGGCTCCCATGTGCGACGTCACCGTGTTCTCCGACGGGGCGGTGCTGGTGGAGGCCTTGAGCATCCAGACGCCCCCGGACGTGTTCATCCTGGACCGGGAGACGCCGGGCCTCACCGGCCTGGAGGTCTGCGCCTTCGTCCGGGGCAACGCGGCCACGGCGATGCTCCCCGTGCTGCTGCTGACCTCCCACCAGCGCGCGGAGGACGTCATCGAGGGCCTGGGCGCGGGCGCCAATGACTACGTCTTCAAGCCGTTCCGTTCCTCCGAGCTGGCGGCCCGCGTGCTGGGGCTCGCACACTGGAGCTGGCGGCAGCGCGAGCAGGAGGCGCTGTCGAACGCGGCGCTCAACACGACCCGCCGGAGCCTGTCTGACGAGCAGGCCCGCCGCACCCTGGCGGAGAGCGCCCTCGCGGAGGTCCGCGCCGCGGAGTCGCGAGCCTGGAACAGCGATCAGCGCTTCCGGCTGGCCGCGCGTGCCACCCAGGACGCCATCTGGGAGTGGGACTCCCAGACGGACACCCTGGAATGGAGCAGCGGCGGCCGGGACCTGCTGGGGACACTGGAAAACCCTCGGGTGTCGCGCCAGGACTGGTGGCACGAGCGCATCCACCCGGACGACCTCGCGACCGTGCGGCGGAGCTTCCGGGACGCCATCGCCGGGGGCGAAAACCTGTGGCGCAGCAGCCACCGGTTCCTTGACGCACGGGGTACCTGGCGGGACGTGGAGGATCAGGCCCTCATCGTCCGCGACGGCGCGGGCGCGGTCGTCCAGGTGGTGGGTGCCCTGCGGGACGTGACCGCGCGAAAGCAGTTGGAGCGGGAGTCCCACCAGAACGCGGACTTCGAGCGGCAGCTCATTGGCATCGTGAGCCACGACCTGCGCACCCCCCTGTCCGCCGTCCTCCTGTCCGCGTCGCTGCTGGAGCGGACCTCCCTGGACGAAGCACAAGAGAAGCGCGTGCGCCGGATCCGCGCCTCCGCCGAGCGCGCCGTGCGGATGATCCGCGACCTGCTGGACTTCACCGTGGTGCGCCACGGCGGCCTCACCCTGCATCCCCAGGACGCGGACTTCCACGCCCTGGTGGACGCCGCCGTGGAAGAGGTGCGGTCCCAGGCCCCCGGACGCGTCCTGCTGCATTCATGGACAGGGGACGGCGCGGGAACGTGGGACGCGGACCGGCTGGCCCAGGTGGTGAGCAACCTGTTGGGCAACGCACTGGCCTACGGCGACCCGGCCGCTCCCATCCAGGTGGTCAGCCGGGGTGAAGCCGACGGCGTCGTGCTGGAAGTGCATAACGCCGGAGCCCCCATCCCCGAGGACCTGCTGCCGCGCCTCTTCGCCCCCCTGGAGCGGGGCACCCCGCACCGGGAGAACCGCGCGGACCGCAGCATCGGCCTGGGGCTCTTCATCGTGCGGCAGGTGGTGCAGGCCCACGGCGGCACCGTAAGCGTGACGAGCACGGCGGAGGCCGGCACCACCCTCACCGTGCGTCTGCCTCGACAGCCCCCCGCTTCGCCGCCAGCGAAACCGCCCGGGTGAACTGGTCGATGTCATAGGGCTTCAACAGCAACTCGATGACATCTGGCCCGGTGTACTCCTGCGCGCCCTCCCGGTTGGTGGTGGTGAGCACGAAGGGGATGCCCGCGGCGGCGGGGGTCGCGGCCAGCTTCTGGAACGCGTACCAGCTCAGGTCGAAGGGCACGCTGATGTCGTAGACGATGACCGCTGGCGTCGTCTCCCGCACCAGGGTGGCGAAGTCCAGGGGGCCGCGGAGGACGTCCTGGACGCGCACGCCCTTCGTCTGGAAGCCCGCCTCGTCCAGCACCTCTTCCAGTGCCTCGATGAGATCCTCGCTCCCGTTGAGCACCAGCACGGTGGGTCGTTTTCCCATGCGAAGGAAGTTGCATCCTCCGCATCCGGTGAAAAGCGTCCCAGGGTCCGCCACTGTGACTCACCCGACAGAGCGCCGGCCAGCCGGACGACCGCCTTTCAGGCGTGGCCCACCGGAACCACCGGAGGCCCCGCGAGGGGCAGCCGCACCTTGAAGGTGGCGCCCTGGCCCGGCGTGCTCGTCACCGCCACCTCGCCGCCGTGCGCCTCCACGATGCGATGCAGGCGGTACAGGCCCAACCCCAGCCCGCCGTAGTTGCGCGTGGGCACCGCCCGCTCGAAGCGGCGGAACAGGCCGTCCACCCGGTCCGGCGCGATGCCGATGCCGTGGTCGCGCACCACCAGCAAGGCCTCGTCCCCGTCCGCCCGGACCTCCAGCTCCACGGGCTTGCCCGGACCGAACTTCACCGCGTTCACCAGCAGGTGCGTCACCACCTGCCCCAGCCGCAGCGCGTCCCAGCGGCCCACCGCGGACGCCACTTCCCGCACCACCAGCAGGCACCCCGCGCGCGCCGCCATCTCCTCCGAGCGCACCACCACGTCCCGCACCACCTGCCCCAGGTCCACGTCCTCCAGGTTCAGCCGGGGCGCGTGGCCCTGCATCTGCGACACGTCCAGCAGCCCCTCCACCAGGTCCGCCAGCCGCTGCACCTGCCGGTCCGCCGCCACCAGCGCGCGCTCCAGCCGCTCCGGCGCCACCGGGTGCTCGTGCTTCAGCGCCGCCGCCGAGCCCTGCACGCGCAGCCGCAGCGCGGCCAGGGGCGTGCGCAACTCATGCGCGGCCACCGCCAGGAACTCGTCCCGCACGCGCACCGCCTCACGCGCCTCGCGGTACAGCCGCAGCTGCTCCGTCACGTCGCCAATGATGCCCGCCATGCGCACCGGCCGGCCCTGCGCGTCGCGGAGGGCCCGGCCCCGGCTCACGCACGAGCGGTAGCCCCCGGCCTCGTGCTTCAGCCGGAACGACACGTCGTAGGGCGTGCCCTGCTCCAGGTGCCGCGCCAGCGCGGACGCCACCTCGTCCCGGTCCTCCGGGTGCACCCGCGCGAGGAACGCCTCGGACGTCCCCGGGAAGTCCTCCGGCTTGAGCCCCAGCATCTCCAGCAGGCGCGGGCTCCAGTACATGCGCTGGTTGCGCACGTCCCAATCCCACACACCGTCATAGGACCCGGCCACCACCAGCCGGTAGCGCTCCTCGCTCTCGCGCGCGGTGCGCTCGGCCTGCTCCAGCAGGCCCACCCGCCGCTCCAGCTGGCGGACCATCGAATACAGGTGCGTCTCCGTGGACAGCTCGCCGGGCACGGGGGCGGGCAGCGGGCCCTCCGCGCGCGCCTCACGCAAGAGCGTGGCCACCAGCTCGTCGTCCCCCTGCGTGCGCCGCACGAAGCCGTTGGCCCCCACGTTGGCCGCCATGCGCAGGTCCAGTTCGTCCGGCGCGGTGGCGTGCGTGAGGATGACCGGCAGGCGCGCGAGCTTCGGATCCTGGCGCAGGGCCAGGCACAGCCGGAAGCCGTCCAGGCGGGGCATCAGCACGTCCGCCAGCACGATGTCCGGCGGGTGCCGCCGCGCCAGCTCCAGCGCGGCCAGGCCGTCCTCCGCCTCCATCAGCTCGAAGCGGAAGGGGGCCAGCGCCAGCTGCAGGAGCTTGCGGTAGACCGGGTCATCCTCCGCCACCAGCACCCGCAACACGGTCCGGCGGCCCTCCGCCTCCCGTGCCTCCGCGGGCAGGGCCTGACGCACCGCCTCCACCCGCGCGCCCAGCGACAGGCCCGGCGACAGGAAGCCCGTCACCGGCACCCCCAGCCTCCGCAGGGCGTCCTGCTCGGCCGCGGGGGCCTCCACCCAGAGCCGGGCCCCGGACGTGGCCAGCGCCCCGCGCAGCGCGTCCACCAGCCCCGCCGCCGAGCTCAGCAGCGGCCCCGCCGCCAGCACCAGGTGCACCGGCGGGGACTCGCGCAGCGCGTGCGACAGCGCCTCCACCCCCGCCGCCAGCAGCACCCGCCAGCCCTGGCTCTGGAACGCCAGGGACAGGAGCTCCCGGTGCGGGCCCGGGGCTTCGACGAGCAGCAGGGAGGGCTTCATCAGGGAGGAGGGAGAAACGGAAGGACGGGCGCGGACGACAGGTCGTTCTGGAAGGCGGGACCCCAACGGCCCGCGCGACCAGGGTGTGCAAAGGGCGCAGTCTGGTGACAGGGGCCTTTGAGTCAAGGCAACCCTTTGGAAGTGTTGGAAGTTGGAAGGCCTCGGAGCAGGGGAACGCGCCGCTGGCCTGCCGCGTCACTGGTACAACCGGGCTACAGGTACACTTCGTTTGCAGCGGCGTGGGGACGTGGCGGCGGCGGTGTGTTATTCGACCGCGCATGGGTGCAAAGAGAGTCGCGGCGCAGGAGAAGCTGACCGGGTTCCAGGACCGGATTCGCGCCGCGGGGTTGCGCAGCACCGCTCCCCGCGTGGCCGTGCTGCGCAAGCTGGAGACCGCCACCGCCCCCATGAGCCACGCGGACCTGGTGGAGGAGCTGGGGGGCGAGGGCTACGACCGCGTCACCATCTACCGCAACCTCACCGACCTCACCGAGGCCGGCCTCGTCGTGCGCGCCGACCTGGGCGACCACGTCTGGCGCTTCGAGCTCAAGCGCGCCGGCGCCACCGAGCACGCCAACAACCACCCCCACTTCACCTGCACCGACTGCGGCACCGTGTCCTGCCTGCCGGAGGAGTCCGTGCGCCTCACCACCGCCCGGGGCGTCCCCCGCGCCGTGACCCAGCGCGCCGTGGAGATCCAGCTGCGCGGCCTCTGCGACCGCTGCGAGTAGCCCCCGCCAGGACGTAGGGCAGCCCGTCAGGCGAGCCCATGGCGTGGATGTGCTCACTGGTAGGCATACGCCTACATCCCAGCTTCCGCTCTCTCATTCCCGGGTACAGATTCGTGCTGGCGAAGGCGGGGACCCGCCGTTCCGGCTCGGGGAACGGCGCGGGTGCCCCAGGGTTCGCAGGGGGATTGGGATGGAAGCCCATCACACGTTGCTGGTCGTCGACGACGACATGGACATCCGGGATGCACTCCAGGACGCGCTGGAGCTGGAGGGCTACGCCGTACAGCTGGCGGCGGACGGGCTGGAGGCGCTGGAGCGGCTGCGCTCGTCGGAGCCCCGGCCCCAGCTCATCCTCCTGGACCTGATGATGCCGCGCATGGACGGCATCGCGTTCCGCGAGGCGCTGCGCCACGAGCGCGCGTGCTCGGACATCCCGGTGGTCGTGGCCAGCGCGGACCTGGACGTGCGCGACACGGTGGATGGCATGGGCGTGGCGGGCTACCTGCGCAAGCCGCTGGATTTGTCCGCGCTGCTGTCCACCGTGAAGCAGCTGTGCCTGCCGGTCTGAACGCCTGCCTGCCCCACCTGCGGTGGGGCGGCGTGGGTGCGAGGGTCCGGTTGGCGCCGGAGCCAGGCCGCCCCACCCTTGAGCACAGACGCGAAACCCATACACGAAAGGGAGCGGGACCATGAAGAAGCTCATCGTCGCGGCAGTGATGTGCCTGGGGACGGCTGCCTTCGCGCAGGACGCCACCGGCACGCCGCAGAACCCGTCGAAGGAAGCGCCCAGCGCGCGGCAGATTGACGGCCCGTCCACGGGCATCGAGGCCCAGGAGGTGGGCCCCGCCATCGGTGACACCGCCAAGAAGGTCGTGGGCAAGGACACCTCCAAGGAGGCCGCGGGGAAGACGGGCGTGTGGACGGGGAAGCACGCCTTCGACCTGGAAGGCACCGTGAAGGCCAAGGAAGGCGACGACATCACCCTGGCGCGCAAGGACACGCTGCCGGAGGTGAAGCTGGACGTGCGCGACCAGACGAAGGTGACCCTGGACGGCAAGGCCGTGAAGGCGAGCGAGCTGCCCGAGGGCGCCACCGTGCGCGCGAAGTTCCAGCTGGAGGGGGATGACCCCATCGCGCTGGAGCTGAAGGCCACCTCGCCCAAGGCCAAGAAGTAGTCCGACCGCCGGACAGGTTTTCTTCGCCGGGCCCGCTTCCACCACTGGAAGCGGGCCCGGTTTTTTTTGCGCCCTTTCAGGGTCGCCTGCTGCCCTGGGTGGGAAGGAAATTGCCCTGTCTCCAGGGAATGGCGCACGGGAAGCCTGCTCTCCGGGGCGGGTACGCCGCTTGCTTAGGTGGCGCGTACGCGTAGGGAGACCATGGTGAATCGACGACTGCTGGGGCTGGGCGTGTGTGCGGGAGCGGTGATGCTGTCGGCGTGGGGTTGCGGCGGGTCGGATTCGCCGACGACTCCCATGGATGACACGGACACCATCAATCCAAGGCCAGGGGTGGATGCGGGGACGGGCGGTGACACCGACGCCGGGACGGATGCGGGCACGGATGCCGGCACGGGCGGCGAGGTGGATGCCGGCACCGACGCGGGCACCGGTGGCGAGACGGACGCGGGCACGGATGCCGGCACCGACGGCGGCACGGACGCGGGCACCGTGGTGGATCCATGGCCGGCGGATCCGGTGACGAACTACTCGGACCGCTATGGCATCGGCAAGGTGAGGTCCGTTGGCATGGACCTGGGCAAGAACATCTGGCTGCTGGACGGCGACCGCATTGGCGTCTTGCGCGCGGACACGAAGAAGGTGGTCTGGGTGTCGGGCCCCGTGGGCCAGGCGGCCACGGGCCAGTCCTCCACCGTCATCTGCGGCGGTGAAGCAGGCCGCGCGTACGTGGGCTACGACGCGGAAGACCTCAAGCAGGACCCGGAGTGGCCGAACATCCACACCAACTTCATCGTCACCAACAAGCCGTGCGAAGTCCCGGTGAACGAGACCACCTGCTTCCCCTTCAGCCCGCGCCGGCTCAACTTCTACAAGCAGGGCGACGTGGACGCGGTGAAGCTGGACGCCAGCGGCCAGGTCGCCTTTGAGAGCCACATCAACCAGTCCCGGCGCGCCAACAAGGACGCGAACGGCAACCCCTTCATCCAGACGGGCCCCAGCGTGGTGGACGGCGTCAGCCTGGGCATCCGCAACAGCAACGACCACCACTTCGACGAAGACCGCGCCATGCTCAGCTGCGCGTCCGTGCTGCACGGCCCGAACAAGGGCGACGTCTTCTTCGGCACCAACCACGGCGTCGTGCGCCTGCGCGGCCTGACGTACAACGCCCACCGGCACCCGGTGTGGTTCGACGCGGACGGCTCGCAGTACGCTGGCTACACCTACGGCCTGGGCATCGCGCCCAACGGGGACGTGCTCATCGCGAACGAGTGGAACTTCGGCACCGTCACGCCCGACACGAAGCTGGAGACCTGGGACGACACCACCACGCCGGGCATCAACCAGCAGAAGGTGAAGTCCTCCTACCTGCAGGACCTCAACTCGCAGGAGGCGTTCGACTACTGGCGCGCCTTCCAGCAGACGACGGACGGGGCCTACTACCTGGGCAGCAGCAGGTACGGTTTGTGGGAGATGACTCCTGGCTCCGCCGGCAGTCCCTCCCAGCGGGGCACGCGCATCGGTGAGGGCGTGCTCGACAGCAGCATCAGCTCGCTGGCCGCCACCAACGACGGCTCGCTCTTCATCGGCACGCCCCAGGGTCTCTACCGGCTGACCCCGGCCAAGTCGCTGGAGAAGGTGACGAGCGTGCGCGGCGGCATCGGTCAGCTCGTGTACGACGGCTCCGGCACCTCCGGCATGCTGCTGGTCCACTCCAGCGCGGGCCTCATCGTCCTGCGAGGCTACTAGGCGGCGGACTCCCACCCTGACGCCGGGGCGGTGCGCATGTCGCACCCGGCGTCACCGGCGGGAAGGGCGCGGAAATGTTCTGGAAAGAGGCCCGGTTCTGCTTCCGCCCTCCTGCCTTCGTGCAAGGGGGCAGGCGGGCCGGGCCCCCGGGCTTCACGGCCCTCCGGACCGTTCACTACAATCTCCCCCTGCCCCGCCGGAGGAATCCGAACGCATGCGCCTGAGACTCGCCCGCCGCCGTCACGCCGCTGGTGCCGCCTCCACCCTCGCCGTCGCTGAAGTGGTGGAGCCCCACGGACGCAACGAGCTCCAGGCGCGAGGCCCCGACCCCTTCCGGCCGGACCGGCGCCTGCGCTGGCGGGACCACTTCGTCCTCACCGAGCACCTGCTCCAGCTGGACAGCATCCACCCGGAGCATGACGGCCTGCGCATCGCGCAGCTGTCGGACGTGCACGTGGGGCAGGCGACCAGCGACGTGCGCATCCGCCGCGCGGTGGCCGCGGTGAACGAGGCCTCGCCGGACCTGGTGTTCCTCACCGGCGACTACGTCACGCACAGCCCCAAGCCGCTGCCGCGCGTGCGCCAGCTGCTCCAGGGCCTCAACGGCCCCGTCTTCGTCGTCCTGGGCAACCACGACCACTGGGTGGACGCGGCCTACCTGCGCGCGGGCTTCGAGGACCTGGGCTACACGGTGCTCCAGAACGAGCACCGCGTGGTGCACGTGAAGGGCGCGCCGGTGACGGTGCTGGGCATCGACGACGGGCTCACCGGCATGGAGGACGTGGAGGCCACCTTCCGGGGCGCGCCCACGTCCGGCACGCGCCTGGTGCTGGCCCACACGCCGCCCACCGCGGAGAAGCTGCCCGCGCACGCGGGGCTGGTGCAGTTCTCCGGGCACACCCACGGCGGGCAGTTCATCGTCCGGGGCCTCACGGAGGCGCTCTTCCGCCGCGCGGGCCAGCCGTACATCCGCGGCCACTACCGGGTGAATGGCAACCACCTGTACGTGAACCAGGGCCTGGGCTTCGGCTTCGGCGGGCCGTACCTGCGCCGCGGCAGCACGCCGGAGGTCGCCTTCTTCACCCTGCGCACGCAGCAGGCCGCCTACGTCGGGGCGACCTGATCCACGCGAGCAGGACGGCGCGCCCAGCTTCAGCGAAGGGGCGCGCCCAGCTTCATCCCGCCCAGGCCCGCCTCGCGCTTCTTGCGCGACAGGCTGAAGGGGCCGGGCCCGAAGTAGACGATGAGCAGGGCCCCCCCCGCCATGGAGAGGTTCTTCATGAAGTGGATGAGGTTGTTCTGCGCCTGCACCGGGTCATCCATCTTCCAGAAGTGGTGGACCATGAAGGCGGACGCCACCAGGAACACGGCGAGCATGGCCGCGCCCAGGCGGGCGAAGGCGCCCAGGAGGACGCACAGGCCTCCCACCACCAGCACGCCGCCGGACACCAGCACCGCCGTCCTCGGGTCGGGCACGCCTGACGCCTGGGCGTAGGCCGTGAGGGCCTGGAGCTGGATGAAGTGATTGAGCCCGCTGGTAATGAAGATGACCGAGAACAGCAGCCGTCCCAGCGGTGCGAGCAGCCCCATGAATGACCTCCATGCCTCCGGCGTGTCCTCCCTCAACGCGGACGGGTCGGTGTCATTCTCCAGATAGGCACGGATGGGCGGGCGGACAGCCAGCCCCCGCTCCCCCGCCCGCCTTCCGGGCCAGTGGACAGCCGGTCCGTTCCCCGGGTGACGCACCGGCGGCCTGCGACAACTCGCCACAGTGCGCGGAGCAGGGGGGACGCTAGGGTGCCCACGCCTTGAAGCCCCTCCCCCTGGCCCTCCTGAGCGCCGCCGCGCTCCTCCTCGTGCCCGCCTCTCCGGCGTGGGCCTGCGCGAGCTGCGCGTGCGGGGACCCCACCCTCACGTCCATGGGCGGCGAGCAGCCCTTCGAAGGGCGCCTGCGGCTGTCCACGATGATGCGCGCGTGGGGGCACACGGAAGGCGTGACGGGCGTGGACGCGCAGCGGCTGCGCGAGCTGCGCATGGACGTGGCGGTGGCGTACGCGCCCAGGCCCTGGCTGGTGCTCGCGGTGAACCTGCCGCTCCAGGCGCGCGAGGTCCAGGACGTGAGCCTGGGGCTGGAGCGCGGCTGGGGGCTGGGCGACATCGACGTGAGCGCGAAGGCGTTCGTGTGGAAGGACAAGGAGTTCTCCCCGGACCAGCTGATCAGCGTGGTGGGCGGGGTGAAGCTGCCCACGGGCCCCCGGCTGCACGCGCGGGACGGCACGACGCTGGGCATCGACGCGCAGCCCGGCAGCGGCTCGGTGGATCCGATGGCGGGGCTGGCGTGGCAGGGCTTCAAGGGCAACTGGTCGTTCCTCGCGAGCGCCCTGGGCTTCCTGCCCTCGCGCGGGCGTGACGACTACCGGCTGGGCGCGTCGGTGCGCACGCAGGTGGCGGCGCAATACCAGCCGTCGCCCACGTGGGCGGTGCGGCTGGGCGTGGACACCCGGGTGGAGAAGGCACCGGACACGAACGGCACGCCAGAGGAGTCCGGTGGAGGCTTCATCGGATACGTGTCGCCGGACGTGCTCTTCAGCCCGGGCATGGACGTGGTGGTGCAGGCCGGGGTGCGCATCCCCGTCGTCAACCAACTGCGCCGGGTGTCGTCCACGCCCATCGCGGTGCTCTCGCTCGCGTACGACCTGTGATGATCCGCACCTCATGTCTGGGATTGGCGCTGTTGGCCCTGAGCGCGTGTGGCGAGCGCGTGGACGGGATGACCGTCACGCTGGGCCTGGAGCACCGGGCCACCGCGCAGGGCGTGCAGGCGGCGGGAGGCGAGCGTTCGTTCACGAGGGCCGATGGACAGGTCCTCACGCTGACGCGCGGCTACGTGGCGCTGGGCAGCGTGGAGCTGAAGCCGTGCGAGGAGGCGCTGGGGTGGCGGCTGTTGAAGGCGCTGTCGCCCATCGGGACGGCGCACGCGCACTCCGTGGGGTCGCCGTTGAAGCTGGGCACGCCGCACGTCAGCGGGCTGGAGCGGCCGGACGGGAGCGTGCTGACGCTGGGCACGGTGCGTCCGCCACCGGGGCGCTACTGCCGCGCGAGGCTCACCTTCGAGCCCGCGGACACGGACGCGGAGGGACTGTCGGACGTGGCCAGTGGCGTGGACATGCTGGAGCGCACGCTGTGGCTGGAGGGCACGCGGGTGCCGGCGGGTGGCGGTGAGCCCCAGCCCTTCCGGCTGGTGACGTCCAACATCGCCACGGTGGACGTGGTGCTGGACGGGCTGACGCTGTCCGAGGACGAGCCGTCAGCCGAGCGCACCTTCGTGCTCGCCTGGGATACCTGGCTGGCCGCGGTGGACCTGGAGTCGCCGGGGGCCGCGGCCTCCGCGCTGGACACGGTGGCCCGCTCCGTGGCGATGTCCTCCGCCACGCCATGACGTCCTCGCCGCCGCCCTCCTCCTCCGAACCGTCGCTCCGGGCCCGCATCAACCTGGTGTGGCTCTTGAGGCTGCGCTGGGGCGTGCTGGTGGGGCAGGCGGTGCTGGTGGCGGTGGCGGCGTGGGGCCTGAAGCTGGTGTTGCCGGTGCCCGCGCTGGTGGCGCTCTTGGGCATCGAGGCGCTGACGAACGCGGCGGTGCGCGCGGGGCTCGCGAGGGCGCGTCCGGTGGCGGAGGCGGCCATCTTCGGGCTGATGCTCTGGGACACGCTGGTGCTGACGGGGCTGCTGGCCCTGAGTGGCGGCACGCACAACCCCTTCACCGCGTTGTACCTGGTGAACGTGGCGCTGGGCACGGTGCTGCTGCCGCCGCGCCGCACGTGGGCGATGTTGGGTTTCACGCTGGTGGCCTTCGGGTCGCTGTTCGTGTTGCAGGACGTGACGCTGCCGGGACTGGAGCGGCCGGACCACGCGGAGCTGATGCGGCTGCACCTGAGCGGCATGTGGGTGGCGTTCGCGGTAGCGGCGGGCTTCATCGTGTATTTCATCCAGCGCGTGACCCGGGCGCTGGCAAGGCGTGAGCAGGAATTGGAGCAGGCGAGGGCCCGGCACGCGCGTCAGGAGAAGGTGGCCTCGCTGGCGACGCTGGCGGCGGGAGCGGCGCACGAGTTGTCCACGCCGCTGTCCACCATCGCGGTGGTGGCGAAGGAGCTGGAGCGGGCGCTCGCGGCGTCGCAGACGTCCGAGTCCGTGAGAGAGGACTTGAGGCTCATCCGCCAGCAGGTGGACCGCTGCCGGGACGTGCTGGTGCAGATGTCCGCGGACGCGGGTCAGACGACGGGAGAGCCCTTCCAGCCCATCCCGCTGGAGCGGCTGGTGGAGGAGACGCTGTCGGAGCTGTCCGGCCGGGAGCGGGTGCGGGTGGACGTGCCGGAAGCCATGAAGAAGCACCCGGTCCACGGACCGCCGCGAGCCCTGGCGCGGGTGCTGCGAGGCCTGGTGAAGAACGCGCTCCAGGCGACGCCCGTGGGACGGGGCGTGGAGCTGAGAGTCGTGCCGGAGGGGACGGGAGCAAGGCTGGAGGTGCGCGACGAAGGCCAGGGCATGCCGGAGGCGGTGCTGGCACGCGCGGGCGAGCCGTTCTTCACGACGAAGGCGCCGGGGGAGGGCATGGGG
>NZ_RAWL01000184.1:0-16389 GCF_003668885.1 Corallococcus sp. AB049A
GGCGAGGACTGGGCCTCCGTGGACGTGGGCCCCGTCGTCGCCTTCACCACGCCGGTGACGCTGGCCACCATCAAGGCCACGCCCGCGCTCAAGGACTTCCCGCTGCTCACCCGCAGCCGCCTCAGCGTCACGCCCACCCCCGCCGAACACTTCGAGCTCGTCCTCAAGATGGGCAAGACGAAGCTTCCCAAAACGGCAGCCGCCAAACCCAAGCCGAAAGCCAGCCCCAGAGCCCGCCCATGAGCGCAGCCCGCGAAGTCCGCGCCGACTTCGACCGAGCCACCATCGTCATCTACCAGGCCTACTCGGACGCCATCGCCGACGTGGCCGTGAAGCAGCAGAAGTTCGGCCCGCCGTTCTCCGTGGGCCGGATGACGTGGATCAAACCCAGCTTCCTGTGGCTCATGCACCGCTCCAACTGGGGCCGGAAGAGCGGCCAGGAGCGCACGCTCGCCGTTCGCATCAAGCGCTCCGGCTGGGAGGAGGCGCTGTCCTCCGGCGTCCTCACCGGCTTCGAGCCGAAGGCCCACGGCTCGCCGGACGCGTGGCGCAAGGCCTTCGACTCCGCGCCCGTCCACATCCAGTGGGATCCGGAGCGCACGTTGCGCGGCGCGGGCCTGCCCCACGACAGCATCCAGGTGGGCCTGAGCCGCGCCGTCATCCAGCGCTTCGTGGACGACTGGACCGTGTCCATCACCGACCTCACGCCCCTGGTCCAGAAGCTGCGCAAGCACCTGGACGATGGCCGCGCGGACCAGGCCACGCGCCACCTGCCCAAGGAGTCCGTCTACCCGGTCCCCCCGGAGCTCGTCCGGCGCCTGGGAATGTGAGGGCGCGTCTTCGACGCGAGTTGTTATGTTCCGGCCATGGCGGACATCCCCTCCCTGGAGACCCTGCGGACGCAAATCGAACGCATCGACGAGGACATCCTCGATGCGCTCCAGCGGCGCATGGCCCTGGCCGATGACGTGGCGCGCGCCAAGCTGGTGACGGCCTGGCCCTTCCGGGACCCGCAACGCGAGGACCTGCTCCTGCGCAAGCTGCGCGGCCGGGCGGCGGAGCGCGGCCTGGATCCGCATGAAGTCGAGCGCCTCTACCGCGTCATCCTCGACATGTCCGTGGCCCGTCAGCAGGCCCTCGTCACGCGCCTGGACACCACGCCCCTGCGCGTGGGCTATCTGGGCGTCGAGGGCTCCTACAGCCACCTGGCCGCCCGTCAGCGCTACGGACACCGTCCCGGCGGAGTGCTCCTCACCGGCTTCGACACCGCCCGCCAGGCCGTGGGTGCCCTCAAGCAGGGCGAGCAGGACGTGCTGCTCCTGCCCATCGAGAACACCACCGCCGGCAGCATGAACGAGACCTACGACGTGCTCGCCGCGGGCGACGGCGTCATCACCGGCGAAGTGGTGAGCCAGGTGGACCACCGGCTGTTGGGCGTGAAGGGCGCGAAGGTGGAGGACCTGCGCGAGGTGCTCTCCCATCCGCAGGCGCTGGCGCAGTGCGAGGACTTCCTGCACACGCACGTGCCCTGGGCCCGCGCCGTGCCGGGGCCGGACACCGCCATCGCCGCGCAGATGGTCGCCGACCGCAACGACCCGGCCGTGGCCGCCATCGCCAGCGAGTCCGCCGCCGGCCGCTTCGGGCTCGTGGTGCTCGCCAGCAACCTGCAGCCGGCCGGCGCGGACTTCACGCGCTTCGTGGAGGTGGCGCGCCAGCCCACGCCACTGGCGCCGGAAGTACCGTGCAAGACGTCGCTGCTCGTCGTGCTGGAGCACCGCCCGGGCGCGCTGGGCCAGGTGCTTCAGCGGCTCACACAGCGCGGGGTGAACCTCTCCAAGCTGGAGTCGCGTCCCATCCCGGGCGCGCCGTGGAAGTACCGCTTCTACCTGGACGTGGAGGGCCACTCCGCGTCCGCGGCGGTGACGGCGGCGCTGGAGGACCTGCGCCCGCTCACGTCCTCCCTGCGCGTGCTGGGCACGTACCCGCGAGCGGAGCCCGTCGATGGGTGACGCCGCCCCCCGCCGCATCGCCTTCCAGGGCGAGCGCGGCGCGTACGGCGACGAGGCCACGGGCGCCCTCTTCGGCGCCTCCGTGACGCGCATCCCCTGCCCCACCTTCCGCGCCGTCTTCGAGGCCGTGGCCCAGGGCACGGTGGACGGCGGCGTGGTGCCCATGGAGAGCGCGCTCGCGGGGCCCGTGGCGGAGGTGGTGGACCTGCTGCTGGAGTTCACCCCGCCCCTCTCCGGCGAGCTGCGCCTGCGCGTGAATCACTGCCTGCTCGCGCCGCCGGGCCGCACGCTGGAGGGGCTCACGCGCGCGCTGTCGCATCCGCAAGCGCTGGCCCAATGCGGAAGCTGGCTGCGCAAGCACCACCTGCATCCCGTGCCCGAGGCGAACACCGCCGTGGCGGCGCGCCGCGTGGCGCAGGAATCGCTGGAGGGAACGGCGGCCATCGCCAGCCGGACCGCGGCGGAGCTCTACGGACTCAGCGTGCTCGCGGAGGGCATCGCGGACTCGCCGGACAACGCCACGCGCTTTCTCGCGGTGGGCCCGGCCGCGCCGCCAAATCTGGGCTCGCGGTGGAAGACGTCCCTCGTCCTCACGCTCGACAACGGCCCCGGCGCGCTCGCGGGCGTGCTCACGGCCTTCGCGGCGCACGGGGTGAACGTCGCTCGGCTGGAGTCGCGGCCCGGCGGCGTCCGCGCGTGGGACTACCGCTGGTGCCTGGACGTGGACGGCGCGGACAGCTCCGCGCCGGTGAAGGCGGCCCTGGCCGAAGCCCGGAGCGCCTGCACGTCGCTCCGGGTGCTGGGCAGCTACGCGCTCAGCGACTGACGGCCTTGGCCGGAGCCGCGGCCTGCGTCGTCCCATCGCCGTTGCGCACGGCCTCCGAGTACGCGGCGCGCACGATGTTCGTGTAGCGCTGGAGCGCGCCCAGCTGCTCCATGCGCAGCGCCTGCGGCCCGTCGCACAGGGCCTTCTCCGGCGTCGGATGGAAGTCCACCAGCACCATGGACGCGCCCGCGATGATGCCCTGGCCAATCGCGTGGAAGATGTCCGGCAGCCCGTCCGGCGGGGCCTCCGCGCGGCCAATGGCGTGCGAGGGGTCCACGCACACCGGCATGCGCGTGAGGCGGCGCACCACCGGCACGTGCGCGAAGTCCACCATGTTGCGGTGCGGGTCGCCCAGGTGCGTCTTCACGCCGCGCAGGCAGAACACAATCTTGGGATTGCCCTCGCTCGCCACGTACTCGCACGCGTTGAGGGACTCCTCCAGCGTGATGCCCATGCCGCGCTTGAAGAGCACCGGGAAGGTGCGCTGCTGGCCAATCACCTTGAGCAATTCGAAGTTCTGCGCGTTGCGCGTACCCACCTGGAGCATCACGCCCGTGGGCGTGCCGGCCTTCTTCAGCGCGTCGTTGATCTCATCGATGTGGCGCGGGTGCGTCACCTCCATCGCGATGACCTTGATGCCGTGCTTGCCCGCGGACTCGAAGACGTAGGGCAGGCACTTCGCGCCCAGGCCCTGGAACTCATACGGGTTGGTGCGCGGCTTGTACGCGCCCATGCGCGTGGTGGTGATGCCGCAGCGCGCGAGCGCCGCCATCATCGCGTCCACGCTCTCCGGCGAGTCCACCGCGCACAGGCCCGCGAACAGGTTCACCGAGTTGTCGTCGAAGGTGACGCCGTTGTACTCGAAGCCCGCCGTGGTGCGCTGGCCGCCGTGCCGGCCGATGATGCGGTACTTCTGCGAGACGCGGACCACCTGGCGCACGCCGGGCAACTGCTGGAACGGCTCCAGCGGCACCTGCGCGGTGGAGCCCAGCAGGTAGAGCTCCGTGATGGTGGACTCGGCGCCCTGGACGACGTGGGCACGCGGGGTGACGCCCTCGTACTGCGAAGCGAGTTGGAGGACGGCGTTCACGACGGATTCGGGGGAATCCGGCTCGAGCATCACGATCATTCGAAGGGTTCTCCTGGTGGGGGGCCGCTTCGGCATTCAACACCGGCGCCCCGCCCTTTCCCTCCGCTTTTGTAAAATTTTGATAAGAGCGGCCTCAGGAGGAGGCGGGGCGCAGCCGGGTCGCCAGCTGGGTGTAGTGCTCCCGCTGGGTAGGGTCGCCCAGGTGCTCCCAGACGTCCGCCAGGGCCTTGGCCGCCTCCACGTAGGCAGGCGACAGCTCCAGGGCCAGCTCGAAGACCTGACGGGCCAGGCGGTAGCGGGCCTTGTCCGGCCGCCGGCCCTGGGTCAGCAGCGTGTTACCCAGCGAGTAGACCTCGATGGCGGCGGCCTCGCGGTAGCCGGGGGTGGGGTTGAGATGAACCGCCCGGTTCATCAGGAGGGAGGCGGCCTCCGGCTCGCCCAGCTCCAGCTGGCAGAGCGCGGCCTCGCGGTGGGGGTCCGCCGCGTCGGGATCCAGCTCGATGGCGCGCTGGAAGCCCTTCAAGGCCTCCTCGGTGCGCCCCAGCTGCTTGAGGGCGAAGGCCTTCGCGGTGAGCGCCGGGAAGTGGCGTGGATCCGCGGCGAGGACCTGATCGAACGACTGGACCGCGGCCTCGTGGTTGCCGGCCATGGAACGGTGGACGCCCTCGTTGAACGACGCCAACAGCAACGACCTGGACATCTTCGGTTCCCCCATCGGACAGGGTGCATGAAGCCGCGCGGATCCACGCGGCCCGAGAGCGCAAGCCTGTCACCGGGGGCCCACGCGTCGCAAAGGTGGGCCCCTTTTCCGGCTGATGGCACCCATCGCGTTCCGCTGATGACGCGGGGCGCATCCCACGTGACGCAGGTTTCCGCCGTCCGGAATTCGCCACTGTCCCGGGCCACCCCTCCTGCGCTAGGCCGCGTCGCCGGAAGTCCGCACCCCGAGGCCTTCATGCTGGTGTTCGAGATCGTCATCGCGCTGCTCCTGGGAGGCGCCGGGCTGGCCGCGCTGTCCCGGAGGATGGGCACGCCCTACCCCGCGCTGGTGGCGCTGGCCGGCGCGGTGCTGGCGCTCGTCCCGGGCAGCCCGGAGCTGGTGTTGGATCCGGAGCTGGCGCTCACCCTGTTCGTCGCGCCGGTGCTGCTGGACGCGGCGTTCGACGCGTCTCCTCGCGACCTGCGCGCGAACTGGCGGCCGGTGGCGGGCCTGGCGCTGGGGGCGGTGGTGCTCACGGTCATCGCCGTCGCGTTGGCGGTGAGGTGGATGGTGCCGGGGATGTCCTGGGCCGCGGCCATCGCGCTGGGCGCCATCGTCGCGCCTCCGGACGCGGCGGCGGCCACGGCGGTGCTCAAGCAGCTGAAGCCCCCGCACCGGCTGCTGGTCATCCTTGAAGGCGAGAGCCTCTTCAACGACGCCAGCGCCCTGCTGATCTACCGGCTCGCGCTGGGGGCCGTGGCCGCGGGCGGCGTGCTGGGCTGGAGCGCGGTGCCCACGCTGCTCGTCGTCACGGTGGGCAGCGCGCTGTTGGGGGTGGTGCTGTCGTGGGTGAGCCTGCGCATCAACTTCCTGGTGGAGGACGTGTCCACGGCCGTCATCACCCAGTTCGGCAGCACCTTCGCGGTGTGGATCCTCGCGGAGCGGCTGCACCTGTCCGGCATCCTGACGACGGTCATCTACGCGATGACCATCTCGCGCACGGCCTCCACGATGACGCCCGCGCGGATCCGCATCCCGTCCTATGCCGTATGGGAGGTGGCGACGTTCGTGTTGAACGTGCTGGCCTTCGTGCTGGTGGGCTTCCAGCTGAAGACCATCGTCGCGCGCTTCGACCGGGCGACGTGGCTGGAGTACACGGCCATCGCGGGGGTGGTGACGGGCGCGGCCATCCTCGCGCGCTTCGCCTGGGTGATGGGGGCGGGGGCGTTCAACCGCTGGTGGCAGCGCAGGACGAAGTCCAGCATCGTCACCCTCTCGCCGAGCGCGTCCGTGCTGGTGGGCTGGTGCGGCATGCGGGGCATCGTGACGCTCGCGGCGGCGCTGGCGCTGCCCACGGGGCACGACGGGGTGCCGGCCTTTCCCTACCGGGACCTCATCCTCTTCACGTCCTTCTCCGTGGTGCTGGGGACGCTCGTGGTGCAGGGGATGACGCTGAGGCCGCTGATGTCGCGGCTGACGCTGGACGACGACAACGAGGTGGACCACGAGGTGCGGCTCGCGCGGGTGGAGACGCTGCGCGCGGGGCTGGAGGCCACGCAGGAGTCCCCGGGCACGGAGATGGCGGCCCTGGTCCGCCGCCGCTACGAGTTGCAGCTGCGGCGCGCGAAGCAGCTGTTGGCCGAGCACGCCCTCACGAGCTCCGGGAGCCCCAGCTCACCGTGGGGGCCGCCCACCGCGGACGCGGAGACGGTGCGCTCCGCGATGGCCGCGGGACGCAGGAAGCTGGCGGAGCTCCGCGCGAACGGCACCATCGGGGACGCGGCGTTCCAGCAGGTGGAGCAGGAGCTGGACTGGTCGGAGCTCGACCTGCAGCAGCTCCTGCGCGCGGAGTCCCCTGAGTAGGGCATTTCAGCCGCGAGCCTCCTCCTCCATGGAGGCGAGAAACCCGGTGGTGAAGTCCGGGTAGCGAGGCGTCCAGCCCAGGGCCTCCAGCTTCGCGGCGCTGATGGCGCGGTCGCCGCGCAGCGACTCATGGAGGGACGCGAGGGGCACGCGCGGCGGCATGGGCAGCCCCAGCTGCTGACAGAGCCAGGACGCCGTCTCCTCCTGCGTCGCGGGCCGGCGGTCGGCCACGCAGTACACCTCTCCCGGCGCCCCGCGTTCGAGCACCACGCGCACCGCGTCCACCAGGTCGTCCACGTGGATGCGCGACAGCCGTCCCCCGCCCGAGTCCGGGATGCGCAGCGTGCCGGCCTTCAGGCGTCCAGACGTGCCGCGCCCCGGGCCGTAGATGCCCGCGATGCGCATGACGCTCGCGCCCAGCGGCAGGAAGAGCGCCTCCGCGTCCAGGCGAGCACGGGAGACCTCGGAGGTCCTGTCGACCGGCGTGGCTTCGTCCACGTGTCCGCGAGCGGATCCATAGACGCCCGTGGACGACAGGTAGACCAGCCGCGAGGGACGCGCGCGGGACAGCACCTCCGAGAAGCGGGCATCCAGCCCGGCGTCCGGGGGAACGGAGTCCACCACGTGCGCGCCTGCGGCCCGTGACAGCGCGGCGTCCACCGATACGACGTGCACACCCGCGCCCTCCAGCACCGCGCGGCGTGCCGCATCCCGGGTCGTGGCCAGGACCTCCCGTCCCGCGCGGGCCTCCGCCACCGCGAACCGCGTGAGCGTGTAGCCACAGCCAAGCAGCAGGAGCGGAGCGGTCATGCCCTCCGCGATACCGGGCAACGCCCGCTCCGCGCAAGGCCCGTCCCCAAAGTGAACGGCCCTCCTCCCGTCATCCGGAAGAAGGGCCGTCGTCTCACAGCGTCAACCGCGGCTCTAGAACTCCGCGCTCGCGCGAGGGTCGATGATGCCGCACTCCTTGATCTTGTAGAGCAGCGCCTTGTAGCTGATGCGCAGCTTGCCCGCCGCGCGGCGCTTGTTCCACGCGGTGCGCTGGAGCATCGCGAGGATGGCCTCGCGCTCCGCGAGCATCGCCGCGCGCTTGCCGATGTCCTTGAGCGACAGCTCCCCGGCCGGAGGCGGCGGGGGCGGAGGCTGAGGCGCGTCGAACGGGTTCGCGTAGCGCTGCGGCGCCACGGCGTTGAACGGCGAGGCCTCCGCCACCGGGACCGGCGTCAGCGACGCCCCACGCGCGGGCATCTCCAGCACCTGCACGCCCGAACCCGACACCGCGGAAGACACGGCCGGCGGAGCCGCGAACACGCGCGCGGACTCCTCCACGTGACGCGACGGAGGCGGGATGAAGTCGTCCCCACCGCCGTACGACGTGGGCAGCGACGGGGCGCTCGCCGGAGCACGGCCACCGGCGTGGATTTCATCCAGCACCAGCGTCGGATCCTTCAGCACGCACAGCCGGCGAACCATGTTCTCCAGCTCGCGCACGTTGCCCGGCCACTCGTAGTCGCTGAACGCGTGGAGCACCTCGGAGGGCAGCTCGGACACGTTCGTCATGAAGCCCTTGCCGTACTTCTTCAGGAAGTGGTCGGTCAGCGGCACCACGTCCTCGCGGCGCTCGCGAAGGGGCGGCAGACGGATGGCCACCACGTTGAGGCGGTAGTACAGGTCCTCGCGGAAGTTGCCGAGCGCGATCTCCTTCTCCAGGTCGCGGTTCGTCGCCACCACCACGCGGCTGTCCACGCGGACGCTCTTCTTGCCGCCGACGCGGAAGAACTCCTCGTCCTGCAGCACCTGGAGCAGCTTCGCCTGGAGGCGGATGGCCATCTCGCCAATCTCATCCAGGAAGATGGTGCCCTGGTCCGCCAGCTCGAACTTGCCCGGCTTCTCCGCCGTGGCGCCCGTGAAGGCGCCGCGCTCGTGGCCGAACAGCTCGCTCTCCAGCAGCTCACCCGGCAGCGCCGCGCAGTTCACCTTGATGAACGGACGGCCGTGACGCTGGCTGCGCGCGTGGATTTCACGGGCAATCACTTCCTTGCCCGTGCCGGACTCACCCAGCAGCAGCACCGGCACGTCCGTGTCCGCGATGCGCTCCACCAGCGCACGCGCGCGGCGCATGGCCGGCGACGTGGAGATGAGCACGCGGGCCTCGGCCGCGGCCTCCGCGGACGTCAGCACCACGCGGGGCGCCGGCGCGGTCGCCTGACGCTCCGGCACGCGGGTGCCCAGGGCGCGCGCGAGCACGTCCTGCAGCTCGTCGTTGCCAAAGGGCTTCGCCAGATAGTCGGACGCGCCCATCTTCAGCGCGCGCACCGCGTCGTCCGCGCCCGACAGCGCGCTCAACACGATGACCGGCGCCGTGCCGCCGCTGCTCCGGTAGCGGCGCAGCACCTCCAGGCCACTCATCTCCGGCATGACGACGTCCAGCAACACCGCGTCGAACGAGCCGCCGGAGAGCATCTCCAGCGCCTGCGAACCGCTCGATGCACAGCGCACCTGGTAGCCCGAGCTGCCCAAGAGCTCGGACAGGAACGTGCGCACCGACTCCTCGTCATCCACCACCAGCACCGCGATCCGATCCATCCCCACGCCTCCGCTCGCCCTGTGCATCAAACCCTCGTGAACTGAATCAAACCGACATCAGACGGGCTGGACCGGCTGCCCGCCGAAGTTCGCGTGAACGTCTCAAGGTCTGCAGTGCCGCGCCCAGCAGCTGGGTGGGAGCCCCCACCGTGTCCGGGAAGCTCACCGCTCCCAGCTCCAGCGCCGTGCGCACCACGCGACCCTCCATCTGGAACCGGGCGGCCTCGAACCGGGCCTCCACCCGCGCCAGCACCTCCGGCACCGCCTCCGCGGGCGTGCCCGGCAGCAGCATGGCGAACTGACTGTCGCCCACCCGCGCCACCGCGTCCGCCTCGCGCACCGTCTGTCCCAGCACCACCGCGCTGTAGACGAGCAGCCGCTCCGCCATGCCCTTGCCGTGCTCCTTGCGAAGCGCGCTCCACCCCGTCACCTCCGCCGCCACCACCGAGAACGTCCCGCCGTAGCGCTCCGTCCGGCGCGCCTCCAACCCGATGAGCGCCAGCAGGAAGGGCCGGTTGTAGAGCCCCGTCACGGGGTCATGCAGCGCCAGCGCCGTGCCGGCCTCCTCGCCCGCCGCCGCGCGCTCCACCGACTGCTTCAGCCGCATCTGCGCGTGAAGCTTCATGGACAGCTCCGCGCCATCCACCGCGCGCGGCACCACGTCCACGCACTGTCCCTTCTCCACGCAGAACTTCCACGCGTCCCGGTCGTGCGAATCCACCAGGTACATCATCGGCACCGTGCCCTTGCCCACCTGGCGCAGGCGCCGAGCCGTCTGGATGGCCGCGTAGTCCGGCGGCTGCGCGGCCAGCAGCACGGCGTCCGGACGGATCACCTCGAAGAGGGGCACCGCCGCGTCGAAGCGCGTCAGGGGGACCACGCGGAAGCCCGCCTCCCCCAGGAGCGCCCGGGTGCGCTCCAGATCGTCCGCGCGCGGCTCCACCAGCAGCACCGTGGGCGGCTGGCCCGACTTTCCCGCTCGCTTGCGCTTCACACCCACCGCCTTGCCCTCCCTTCCAGCATTTTCTGCCCCGCCACCCTGCCCGCCTGCCCAGATTTACAGCCCCGTCACTTTTGCGCCCTACGTATCCCCTTGGATTTCTTGGGGAAGGGCACTTCGTTACCCATCCTGGCCCACGGTTTTAGCAATGGGTATGCCATTCATCACCTCACGGATCCGGGCTTCCAGGGCCTCGGCATCCACCCGGTGCTTGAAGGCGGGCACCCCGTCGATGAGGACCACGGGGATGTCGTAACGCCAGGCCTCGAAGAGGTCCGGGCTCTGGAGGATGTCGGTGACGTAGAGCTCGAACGGCAGCCGGGCCTTCACCTCCTCGACCACGGCGAGGGCCTTCACGCAGAGGGAACACCGGGGTTTCGAGTAGATATCGACTCGCATGCGTTGCAGGATGGGCGCTCGATGCGCGGCGTGTGTGGTGATTTTTCGACGATGCCCCTCAAGGACCTGGTCGTCCACCTCGGGAATCGCCGGGCCACCGGCACCCTGAACGTGGAACGGGGAGACGTGCGCAAGCAGTTGCTCTTGCGCGACGGCCACGTCATCACCGCCAGCTCCAACCAGCCGCGCGAGTACTTCGGTCAGTTCCTGATCAACCAGGGGCACCTGACGGAGGACCAGCTGGAGCGCGCGTTCGCCACGCAGGCGGAGACGCACATCCTGCTGGGGAAGATCCTCATCATGACGGGCACGGTGTCCGAAGCCACCGTGCGCACGGTGCTCTCCCACAAGTTCCGGGAGATGCTGCTGGACGCCTTCACCTGGGAGGAAGGCGGCTTCGACTTCCGCGCCACGGACGTCGCGCCGGAGTTCGAGGGCCTGGACGTCAGCGTGGACCTGGTGGACGTCAGCCGCGAGGGCGAGTTCCGCGAGACGGCGTGGCAGGCCATCCGCGCCGTCTTCCCCTCCGGCCGCGTGCGCGTGGAGGTGGACGAGCGCAAGCTGACGGACCGCAAGGCCGGCAGCATGGACGAGCGCATCGTGCAGCTGGCGAAGGAGGGCCTCAGCATCGACGGCATGGCGCTGGCGCTGCACGCCACGGACTTCTTCCTCTACCAGCGGCTGTACGCGCTCTACCGCCAGGACGCGCTGCGCGTCTCCGACGAGGCGCCCCTCCCCGCCCCGGAGCCCGGCGCGCACACCGTCGTCGTGGTGGAGGATGATGACGACGACCTGAACGCGGGCGGCGTCATCGGCTCCGAGTCCTCCTCCGACGAGGTGCTCCAGGCCGCCCAGCTCTTCCTGGACGCGGGCAACCTGCGCGACGGCGAGGCGCTGGTCCGGAGGGCGCACGAAATCGCTCCGACGGAGCACACGCTGAAGCTCCTGCGCGACGCGGAGAGCCGCCTGCTCACGGAGCTGCGCAAGGCGCTGATGGAGCCGTCGCGAGTGCCGGCGCTGATGGTGACGCCCGCGCACCTGAAGACGCTGCCGCTCACGTCACCGGAGCGCTACCTGCTGTCGCGCATCGACGGGCGGCGGGACGTGGCGGCCATCGTGCACGTGTCGCCGCTGCAGGAGCTGGAGGCGCTGAAGTTCTTCCAGGGCTTCGTGGACACGGGGCTGGTGAAGCTCACCCCGCGTCCACTGTCCTGACCGCCGCGCCTTTCAGTGCTTGCCGGCGGCGCCCGCGGGGGCCGTCACTTCCACTGGCGCGGGGATGCGCTCCAGCGCCAGGCGCAGGGCCTCGCGGCCCAGGTAGGAGCCGCGGATGCGCCACTTGGGGTCGTTCACGATGAGCGCCGCCACGGCCACGCGCGGGTTGTCCTTGGGCGCGAAGCCCACGAACCACGAGTAGTCGCGGAAGGGCTCACGGTCCGCGAGCGTGCCCGTCTTGCCCACGGCGTCCTTCACCTGGAAGCCGCGCTCGCGGAAGACGCCGCGCGCGGTGCCGTGGGTGACGGTCTCCTCCAGCATCCGGGTGAGCGCGTGCGCGGCGGTGGGCGTGAGCACGGGCTCGGGCTCCGGCAGGGGCATGAAGGGCTCCGGCTCCACCAGCACGGGGTCCACCCAGCGGCCCTCGTTGGCGGCGACGGCGGCCAGCAGCGCGCCGTGCAGCGGGGACAGGTACACGTCACCGAAGCCCGCGCCGGTGTTGGCCAGCGCGAAGCCGTCCTCGGGGATGTACGCGAGCGACACGTCCAGCGGCTGGGCGAAGGGGATCTCGCGGTTGAAGCGCAGCCGCGCCGCCATGCGCTTGAGGGCGTCCGCGGACAGGTGCTTGCTGGTCATCTTGGCGAAGATGACGTTGGCGCTCTTGCCCATGGCCAGCGCCAGCGAATAGCAGGCGCCGTCGCGCTCGGTGTCCTCCAGCTGCCGCTCGTTGAGGCGGCGCTTGCCGCCGTGGAAGCACGCCTCGGTCTCGGGGGACACGCCGGCTTCCATGAGCGCGCTGCCGGTGACGATCTTGAAGATGCTCGCGGCCGGGTACACCGCGCGGATGGGCAGCCCGCGCAGCTCCGGCTTCGCCTCCGAGTGCTCCGCCATCGCGAGCACGCGGCCGGTGGACGGCTCCAGCACCACCGCGGCGCCATAGGGCACCTGGTAGTTCTGCATGATCTTCGTGAGCGAGGCCTGGAGGCCCGGGTCGATGGTGAGCACCTGATCCGGCGCGCTCTTGCCGCCCTTCACCACCAGCTTGTTGCCCTCCAGCTTCGCGCGGGCCACCAGGTCCTGCGCGCGCGGCAGCCCCTGGAGCTTCGCGAACGGCGGTGACTTCTCACGCGAGGGCACCGGCATGGGAGGCACCATGCCCGGCTCCAGCGCGGCGGCGTCCTTCGCGGCCAGCGCCTCCGCCAGCGCGCGGGCATCCACCGGGCGCGTGTCCTCGGGCGGCGTGGCCGCCACGGCCTCACCGGCGGCTCCGGAGTCCGGGGCCATCTGCTCGGCCTCCACCTTCTCCACCAGCGCGCGGGCGCCCACGGGCCCCGCGTCCGTTCCCAGCGCGGTCACCGACTGCGCCAGTGCCCGCGCATCCGACGGGGCGGCCGGTGACGGCGGGGTGTTCGCGTCCGGCCCGGGCGCGGAGGCGCCCAGGAGCAGCGTGAGGGGGAACAGCGGCAGGGCGGCGAGGAAGCGGCGCATCGTCATTCTTCGGGGCTCTCCTTGGGGGCAGGGAGCAGACGGCCGGGATCCTACGCGCTGAGGGCGCGCTGTCCACGGCTTGCCTCCTCGACTGCCTCCTTCGTCCGCCAGAAACCTGGGAAGGCACCCGGAGGTCCAGTAGGGTCCTGTGCACCTTGGACGGACTCAAAGAGATTTTGGTGATCTGGGCAGCCGAGCTGCGCCGGGCCGTGCGAAGCGGCCGGGCCATCGTGCTGCTCGGGCTCTACAGCATGTTCTCCGCGCTGGTGCTGCTCGTGGTGGGCTTCGTCACCCGCGAGCTGCAAAGCCAGCTGAACGCGGGGCTCCCCGGCTCCACCATGGATCCGGACATGGCCGCGCAGGCCGCCGACCAGATGCACCGCGGGGTGCTGGGCTTTCTCACCAGCAATGACTCCGCGATGATGGAGGCCCTGGCCCACGTGCCCATCGTGGTGCTCATCGTCTACAAGATCACCCTCTTCTTCCTGCCCGCCTACATCGCGCTGATGGGCTTTGATCAGGTGAGCGGCGAGGTGGGGCCGCGCTCCATGCGCTACCTCACGGTGCGCGCGCGCCGCTCCTCCGTGCTGCTGGGCAAGTTCCTCTCCCAGGCCACACTGCTGGTGGGGCTGGTGCTGATCATCGACCTGGCCATCTTCATCTACGCGCGCATCCTCAACGCGGACTTCGCCTTCGGGGTGCTGGTGCTCAACCTGCTGAAGTTCTGGAGCGCCACCATCGTCTTCTCGCTGGCGTACGTGGCCCTCACGTCCTTCTGCTCCAGCCTCTTCCGCAACCCCGCGGTGAGCCTCGTCTTCAACTTCATCCTGCTCTTCGTCTTCTGGCTGATGGACTCCGTGGGCCAGGCCGTGAGCGAGCAGAACGTGCTGCGCTTCCTGCGCTACCTGTCCCCGTCGCACTACTCCGGCAACCTGCTGCACCCGAAGCTCGCCGAGTTCGCCACCAGCGGCGCGGCCTACGCGGCCTTCGCGGCCGTCTTCCTCTTCGGCGCCTACGGCGTCCTGCGCGCGAGGGACCTGTGAGCGACCTGGCCATCCAGCTGAACAACGTCTCCAAGCGCTTCGGCCCGAAGGTCGCCGTCAACGCGGTGAGCCTCCAGGTGCGCCAGGGCGACGTCTTCGGCCTCATCGGCCCCAACGGCGCCGGCAAGACGACGACCTTCTCCATGATGTGCGGCTACCTCTACCCGTCCGAGGGCTCGCTCCAGGTGATGGGCGTGTCGCCCACCGCGCCCGGCGCCCTCAAGGGCCGCGTGGGCGCGCTGCCCCAGGACGCGGTGCTGCCCCCCGGCTGGGAGGTGGGCGCGCTGCTCATGTACTGGGCCCGCCTGTCGGACCTGCCCCAGCCGGAGCACGAGGCCCGCGGCGCCCTGGAGAAGGTGGGCCTCATGGAGGCCTGGAAGGTCCAGACGCAGGCGCTCAGCCACGGCATGGCCAAGCGCGCCGCCATGGCCCAGGCCCTGATGGGCCGCCCGCCGCTCGTCCTCCTGGACGAGCCCACCGCCGGCCTGGATCCGCGCATCGCCGCGCAGGTGCGCCAGGTCATCAAGGACATGCGGGGCACGCAGACGGTCGTCGTCTCCAGCCACAACCTCCAGGAGCTGGAGGAGCTGTGCGACGCCGCCGCCATCCTCGACAAGGGCTCGCTCGCGCAGGCGGGCACCATGTCCGAGCTCACCGGCCAGGGCGCCGAGTTCCGCGTCCAGATCGCCCGGGGCGACGTCATCATCCCCGAAATCACCTCGCTGCCCGGCGTCACCGACGCGCGCATGGAGGGCACGGACGTGCTGCGCGTGCGCTTCGACGGCCAGGCCCACAAGGCGGAGGAGGTCATCAGCCGCACCGTCGCTCACCTCCTCCAGCACCAGGTGCTCATCCTCGGCGTCAGCCGGGGCCGCCGCCTGGAGGACCGCGTCCTTCAGCTGCTGTAGGCCCGCGCCCCACGGACGCTCACCCCGCCTTGCGCACCCAGCCCACATAGTGGGCGCCGCGGCGCTCCATGCGGACAAGCTCGTTGCCCGTCGCGTCGCACCACGCGGGCAGGTCCGCCTCCAGCCCTCGGTCGGTGGAGACCAGCTCCACCAGCGTCCCGGGCTCAAGGCGGCGCATGGCCTTGGCGATCTCCAGGATGGGCACCGGGCAGAGGGCCCCGGACGTATCCACGCGCACACCGGCTTCCATGGCCCCGCATCCTCTCACGGAACCGTGACGGCCCAAGCGCTACGGCACGCGCGCCCAGAGGGAATTTTGCTGCCCCACGCGCCGTTGTCCGCCCCTTCGAGGCCTCTGGATATCGGGCGGACGCAGGCGGTCATCGCGGCTTGCGTGTCTGGAATTCCCTCTGTTAAGTACCCCGCCCCTTTCCCTACCCAGACACCCGCTTGGGGCCCGGAGTCGGACCTATGGCGCAGGAGCATTCCCAACCCATGAAGCCCAATGTCATCGTGGCCCTGCTGGTCGGCCTGGTGCTCGGGTTCGTTGGCGGCCGTGCCGCCACCGGCTCGAAATCCACCACCGGTAACACGCCCACCGTCGCGCAGGCGGCCAACAAGCCCGCGCGCGCCGTGGACCCCACCGTCTTCAAGGTGCCCGTGGACGGCGCCCCGACGAAGGGCAGCGCCAACGCGCTCGTCACCATCGTGGAGTTCTCCGACTACGAGTGCCCGTTCTGCAGCCGCGCGCACAACACCGTCGAGCAGCTCCAGAAGGACTACGGCAGCAAGCTGCGCGTGGTGATGCGCCAGAACCCGCTGTCCTTCCACCCGCACGCCCGCCCCGCCGCCCTCGCGGCGCTCGCGGCCGGTGAGCAGGGCAAGTACTGGGACATGCACAACCTGCTCTTCGCCAACAACAAGAAGCTGGATGCGGAGAGCCTGGAGGGCTACGCCAAGCAGCTCGGCCTGGACGTGGCGAAGTGGAAGGCGGACATGGCGGATGAGCGCCTGGGCGCCACCATCGACAAGGATCAGGCCCTGGCCCAGCAGATGGGCGCCAGCGGCACGCCGGCCTTCTTCATCAACGGCCGCTTCCTCTCCGGCGCGCAGCCCATCGACAACTTCAAGGCCCTCATCGACGAGGAGCTCGCCAAGGCCGAGGGCCTGGTGAAGAGCGGCGTCGCGCCGTCGCAGGTGTACGCGCGCACCATCGAGAAGGGCGTCGACCGCGCCCCCTCGCGCCCCTCCCCGCCCCAGGC
>NZ_RAWL01000185.1:0-16268 GCF_003668885.1 Corallococcus sp. AB049A
CCCTTCAACCGCGCCCAAGCCGTACTGCAAGCGCGCGGCCAACGTGTCCTGGCAAAGGTGTCCCCTCGACGGAAGTCCCGGTGAGCCGGGTGGAAGGGCAGGGTCCATGTCCGCCAGCCGGTAATTCCTGCCGACCGGAGGGAGGGGGGACGGTAAAGAAAGACGCCCGCGCGGGTCTCCCCGGCGGGCGTCGATGGATGCGTTTGATGGTGAACGGGATGAAGGCCTTACAGCACCTTCACCTGCACTTCCTTCAGGACCTGATCGCCGCGCATGACGGACACGGTCCAGTTGCCGGCCTTGGGCAGCCGCACGCCGGTCCACTGACGCGCGCGCCAGCCGTCACCCTTCACCTTCACGTCCTTCGTCTCGCGCACGGTGGAGCCCTGCTTCACCTGCACCGTGAGGTCGTCGATGGAGTCGCCCTGGGGCACCAGGTAGCTCTGCCACAGCATCACGTTGGTGTTCGCCTTGACGCCCTCGGGGCCCACCTCGGCGGTGCACTCGAACTTGTTGGGGCCGTCCTTGGCCACCTCCGTGCACAGCTTGGCCTCCACCAGCACGGGACCCTGGCCCTGGCCCTTGTAGAAGTAGTTCCAGGTGTCGCGCACCGCGTCCGCGCTGGGGGCCTTCGCCGACTCCGCCGCCGGCGCCGCCGCCTCCTGCGCTCCCGCCACCGACGCCACACCCAGCACCGCGCACAGCACGCTTCCGTTGAACAGGTTCTTCATGTCTTGGGGTCCCCTCGTTGATGTTGAACAGGGCCGGCCCACGTCCGGCCCCTGGGTGTGCCTGTCTACCATGAAACATCCCGGTCCCATTCCCCGAGTCCCGGAAACCCCGGGCTCTGGAGGCCGGCGCACCGCGCTATCCGAAGAGGAAGAAGCCGAGCGTCACCAGCGGCAGGTACGCGAGGAAGGCCACCAGGAGGAAGCCGAGGATGTCCTTGAACTCCAGCCGCGCCACGGCCAGCAGCGGCAGCGCCCAGAAGGGCTGGATGAGGTCGGTGGCCATGTCTCCCCACGCGTACGCCAGCACCACCTTCTCCGGCGCCACGCCCAGCCGCCCGGCCGCATCCAGCAGGTAGGGCGCCTCGATGGCCCACTTGGAGCCGCCGGAGGGCACGAAGTAGTTCACCACGCCGCTGTAGAGGTACACGATGGCGGGGAAGGTCTGCTGCGTGGACAGCGACACGAAGAGCTCACCAATCCGGTCCGTGAGCCCCGTGGCCTTGAAGATGCCGTAGATGCCCGCGTACAGCGGGAACTGCAGCACGATGCCGTGCAGGACGCTCGCGGCCTCCTCGCTCGCCTTGAGCAGCCGCGCGGGCGTGCCGTGCAGCAGCACCGCCAGCATGAGGAAGGTGAAGTTCACCACGTTGAGGTTGAGCGCCTTCCAGCCGCCGTTCAGCCACAGGTGCCGCGCGAACCACGCCAGGCCCAGCACGCCGAAGATGGCGTTGAGCAGCCACGCGTGGTCCAGCCACTCCGCGGGGCTCAACTTCCCCTGAGGCTTCTCCGGGGGAACGAAGTCGCCCAGCTTCTCCAGCACCGCGGGCTCCACGCGCACGGTGCGCTCCGGCGACGGGTGCAGCGCCCACGCCAGCGCGGTGAGCAGCGCCACCGCCGCCAGCGTCAGGCCCACGTTGAAGGGGGAGAAGAGCGTCCGGTCGATGGGGATGACCCCCAGCTGCTTCTCCAGGAAGTGCCCCGGCGTCGCGACGAGCAGCGGCGCGGAGGCGGACAGGCCCGCGTGCCACGTGGCGCCCAGCCCGAAGTAGGCGCACGCCACCAGCAGCCGGTAGTCCACGTCCGGGCGCCTGCGCGCGATGAAGCGCACCAGCATGGCGCTGGCGACCAGCGACAGGCCCCAGTTGAAGTACGCGAGCGCCATGGACACCGCCGCCATCAGCGCGGTGGCGCTCCGGGGGCTCCCGGGCAGGCTGGCGACCTTCTCCAGCAGCGCCTTCACCGGGGCGGTGAGCGCCAACAGATAGCCGGTGAACATCACCAGGGCCATCTGCATGGAGAAGGTCAAGAGCTCCCAGAAGCCGCCGCCCCACGCGTCCAGCACCACCGGCGGCGCGGCGCCCACCCACCCCAGGGCCAGCGCCATGGTGAGCAGGGTGAGCAGCACCGCGATGGCGAAGGCGCTGGGGACGAAGCGCGCGGAGAAGCGCCCCAGGCCTTCGGCGAACCGGACGAGGGTTTCCACGGGTTGAGGGCTCCAGGCAGTCAGGGGGCCCCGGCGTGAAACTCCCAGGGCGACACCCCGGGTTTTACGGTATGAGCGGTCGCCATGTCCCCTAGCGAGCAGCACTCCCCTGTCTTCGATCGCATCACGACAGGTGTGCCCGGACTGGACCCCATCCTGGGCGGTGGCCTGGTGGCCTCAGGCGTCTACATCGTCGTGGGGGAGCCCGGCGCGGGGAAGACCCTCTTCGCCAACCAGCTGTGCTACTCGCAGGCCCGCCAGGGCACTCGCTGCCTGTACGTGACGCTGCTGGCGGAGTCGCACTCGCGCATGCTCGCGAACCTGCGCGGCATGTCGTTCTTCGACGCCTCCCAGCTGCCGCAGCGCATCTACTACGTCAGCGGCTTCCGCATGCTGGAGGAGCAGGGGCTGCCGGGCCTGCTGGAGCTCTTGCGCCGGGAGATGCGCAACCACGGCGCGGGCATCCTGGTGCTGGACGGCCTGGTGCAGGCGCAGGAGGCCGCGGGCAGCAGCCGCGACTTCAAGAAGTTCATCCACGAGCTCCAGGTGTCCGCCGGCCTGTCGCGCTTCACCGCGCTCCTGCTCACGAGCAGCGTGGGCCCCACCGTGCACCCGGAATACACCATGGTGGATGGCATCCTGGAGCTGCGCGAGCGCACGGCGGCCATGCGCTCCTGGCGTGAAATCCAGGTGCGCAAGTTCCGGGGCAGCGCCAGCCTCAACGGCACGCACCACTTCCGCATCTCCGAGTCGGGCCTGGAGGTCTTCCCCCGCCTGGAGACCATGGTCAGCCGCGCGCAGCCGCCGGACTGGGGCACGCAGCGCGTGCGCTTCGGCGTGCCCACGTTGGACGCCATGATTCCAGAAGGCATCGCCGCGGCGTCCACCACGCTGGTGATGGGGCCCCCGGGCTGCGGAAAAACCATCCTCGGCGTGAGCCACCTGTCGGAGGGGCTGCGCCTGGGCGAGCCCTGCCTGATGGTGAGCTTCTACGAGGGGCCGGACCGGCTGCTGCACAAGGCGGCCAACGTGGGACTGTCCCTGGGCAGCGCGGTGAAGGACGGCCGGCTGTCGCTCCAGTGGAACATGCCCGCCGAGTGCAACCTGGACCTGGTGGCGCACACGATGCTGGAGGACGTGCGCAAGCGCGGCGTGAAGCGGCTGTTCGTGGACGGCCTGAGCGCCATGGTGGAGACCACGAACGAGCCGGCGCGCATCAGCCCCTTCTTCGCGGCGCTCACGCAGGAGCTGCGACGCCACGGGGTGACGACCGTCTTCACGCTGGAGACGCCGCGCCTCTTCGGCCCGGACATGGACGTGCCCCTGGGGACCGGCCTGTCCGGCGTGGCGGAGAACCTGCTGTTCATGCGCCACCTGGAACTCAACGGCCGCCTGCGGCGGCTGCTCTCCATCTTCAAGCTGCGGGACGCGGACTACGACCCGACGCTGCGCGAGTTCCTCATCACCAGCCAGGGAATCGAGATCCAGCCGCCCTTCCAGCCGTCACCCGAGCTGCTGCTCACCGGCATCGCCCGCTTCCCGGGCAACCACTCCTGACCTCGGAGGCTCCGTGGTTCCCGCGACCGAGACAGTGCTGGTGGTGGACGACGAACAGGGCATCCTGGAGGCGCTCGCGGACCTGCTGCGCGAGGAGGGCTACCGCGTGCTCACGGCGTCCCACGGCCGTGAGGCCCTGGAGCGCATGGCGGAGGTGAAGCCGGACCTGGTGCTCACGGACTGGATGATGCCCGTGCTGGACGGCCCCGCGCTGATTGAACGCATCGGGCAGGACCCGTCCCTGCGCCACATCCCCGTGCTGGGCATGAGCGCCGTGGACGTCAACGGGCTCAAGCGCCTGTACCCGGGCATGGAGTTCCTCCAGAAGCCGTTCGACATCCGGGCCCTGATGAAGCTGGTGCGCCGGTCCCTGGACGCGAATCCCCGCGTCCGGGGAGGGTGAGCCGAGACGCACCGACCGCGTGCCCGGAGGGTCCGCCATGTTCCATCTGCTCAAGCTGGGTCCCGTGCCCCTCTCCGTGGGCACCACCGGCGTCTACCTGCGCATCGGCGAGTCGGGCGACCCGTCTCCGCCCGTCTTCGAACAGACGGACCTGGCCGGCGTGCGCGCCCTCATCGCCGGCCTGGAGCCGTCCGACGTGTCGTGCGAGCCCGCCCTGGCGGACGCCGCCTCCGAGCTGGGCCTGGCCGTGGCGCCTCCGTCCCTGGCGGCCCTCTCCGCGCGGGCGGCCATCGCCACCTTCCTCGCGTGGGGCCAGATGGGCGTGTCCGGCCTGGGCAGCGACAAGGCGCTGCTCTTCGTCCAGGCCGCCACCGAGTTCTGGGACGCGCAGCCCTGGACGCACTGGGACGACAGCCAGGCCTTCACCGTGGACGTGACGGGCGCGCACGAGCACACCTACGAGGGCTGCGTCTTCCACGGCGAGGACGACGGCCCCTCGGGCCTGGCGCTCTACCTGTCCCCCGGCTCATTGGGGCGGCTGCTGGAGCTCCAGGTGCACGGCGCGGACAAGGAGGCCCAGGGGTTGCCCGCCATCACCGTGTCGCTGGAGTCCCGCCCCGGCTACGCCGTGGAGGCGCTGTCCGCCGCCGGCCGCGCGCCCCGGCTGCCCCTGCCCGTGAAGGCCGGCCCCCAGGGGCTGTCCGTGCCCTCCAGCCTGGAGTCCCTCATCCTGGTGGCCGCCCTGCGCGCCGTGGCCCGCCTGTCCCCGGCCCAACCCGAAGCGCTGAGCAGCATGGTGGCCGGCGATGCCCGCATGGACGTCCGCGTCCGCGCTCCCGCCCCCCGTGTCCGCAACTAGGCGGAATCAGGGGGCCCCCGGCGTGACGCACCCGGACCAGCCAGACGGCCAGGCTCGTGTGAGACTGTTAACAACCGCCATCACCGAAAAGGTTGATTCACAAAGTATCTGGGTCCATAGGTGGAGACGTGACTGACGCCGGCCTTTCTCCACGGGTCCAGCGCTTCATCACGACGCACATCGATTCCATCGAGAAGCTGGAGGTCCTCCTCTTGCTTCGCGCCCGGACGGACCGGGCGTGGTCTGCGTCGGCGGTGGCCCTGGAGCTGCGCATCACCGAAGCCTCGGCGGCCCGCCGCATGGCGGAGCTCAAGACGGGCGGGCTGCTTCTCCAGGATGGGGTGGAGCAGGACGCCTACCGCTTCAGCCCCGGCCGCTCGGAGGACGTACAGGCCACGGCGGAGCTGGCCGCGGCGTACGCCGCGCGCCGGGTGAGCGTGATTTCGTTCATCTTCTCACGCCCCATGGACCGGGTGCGGGGCTTCGCGGACGCGTTCGTGATCAAGAAGGACGGCGACTGACCTATGGCTGAAGCGGTCTACATCCTGTGTGCGCTGACGAGCCTCGCGTGCGCGGTGCTGCTGCTGAGGGCCTGGCGGCGCACGCGGATGAAGCTCTTGCTCTACAGCGGCCTGTGCTTCTCGGCGTTCACGGTGAACAACGTGCTGCTCTTCGTGGACCTGGTGGTCATTCCCGCGGGAGACCTGTCGCTGGCCCGCACCTTCACGTCGCTCGTGGGGGGCGGCGTGTTGCTCTTCGGCCTCATCTGGGACGTGTCCTGAGCATGTGGAAGCCTCTGCTCGATGGCGCGGTGATGATGGCGTACCTGGCGTGCGCCCTGTTCTTCCTGCGCTTCTATCTCCAGTCGAAGGACCGGCTGTTCGCGCTGTTCTCCCTGGCGTTCACGCTGATGGGGCTGAACAACCTGCTGGGCGCCGTGGTGGGACCGGACCTGGACACGGAGCGCATCCACTACCTGTACGTCATCCGCCTGGTGGCCTACCTGCTCATCCTGGGAGCCATCTGGGACAAGAACCGGGCGGGGCGCGGCTCGCGTTGAGATGCTTGCCTCCTGACGGGAGGACTTCTTCATGACCACGACCTCGCTTCCCCGCTTCACCCCGCGCCGCGCGTTGGGGCGCACGGGCTTCACCGCCACGGCGGTGGGCATTGGCGACCTGGCGGACCGCACGGTGCCGCGCGAGGAGCTGATCGCCACGCTCGCGCGGGCGCTGGACGCGGGGCTCAACGTCATCGACACGGCGCCCGGCTACGAGGACGGCCTGAGCGAGGAGGTGGTGGGCCAGGCGCTGCGCGGCCGCCGCGAGGGCGTGTTCGTCATCGACAAGGTGGACGCGCTGGACGCGCCGGTGGCGCCGCAGGTGGAGCTGTCCCTGCGGCGGCTGGGCCTGCCCTGGGTGGACCTGTTCGCGCTGCACGCGGTGAAGTCGCTGGCGCAGTGGGAGGCGCTGGCCCGGCCGGGCGGCGCGCTGGAGCAGCTGGAGGCGTGCGTGGCGAAGGGGCAGGCGCGCTTCAAGGGCATCTCCTGCCACCACCCGGACGCGCTGGTGGCGGCGGTGCGCTCGGGCCGGTGTGACGTGGTGATGTTCCCGCTGGGGCCGTTCGTGGACGCGCGCTACGTGGAACAGGTGCTGCCCCTGGCGCGGGAGAAGGGCGTGGGCGTGGTGTCCTTCAAGACGTTCGGCGCGGGCAAGCTGCTGGGGGACACGGAGGGCTACGGCCGGCCGCTCCAGGCGCGTCCTCGCGGCAAGGTCAGCTCCCCAGGCTCTGGAGACCAGACGCCGGGCACGCCGGAATTGCCGCACCTGTCGGTGGCGGAGTGCGTGCGGTACACGCTCACGCTGGAGCCGGACGTGATGTTGCTGGGGATGGGCTTCCCGAACGAACAGGACGCCGCGCTCCAGGCGGCCGCGGCCTTCCGGCCCCTGGACCCGGCGGGCATGCGGGCGGTGCGGGAGCGCGCGCACGCCGCCATCCAGGGCAAGGGCGCGGTGTGGTGGAACCCGCCTTCACCGGACGTGGCGGCGGGCTGAGCCGCCGGGCGCCGGTGGGTTGCCTGCCGGACACTCGATGGGAGTCCGGTGGTCGCCGCGGCTTGTGGCAGGTCTTAGACCGTCATTATCGGAATGTCCCATTGGTATGGCGTCATCCCCGTGACGTCGTGGCCCGCGCTCCATGCCCGAACCATCCCTTGAGCCTTCAACCGAGCCCACCGGTGAGACACGGCCGCCGTCCGCCGTGACGGCGAACGTCGTGTCCCCCGCGTCCCAGGCCGGTGCGCGTGGGGCCTGCGCCGCGGAGGAGGGCCGCTTCGCGTTCCTGGCCCGCGCGGGCGAGGCGCTGGCGTCGTCGCTGGATGAGCCCACGGTGCTGCGCCAGCTGGCGGAGCTGGTGGTGCCGGACCTGGCGGACTGGTGCGCGGTGGACGTCGTCACTCCGTCCGGCGCGGTGGTGCGCCGGGCCGCGGCGCACCGGGACTCCGCGCTGGTGCCTTCCGTGTATGCCATCGCCGGGCGCTGGGCCCTGCGGGAGGACGGCTCCCTCGGCGTGGCCCACGTGCTGCGCACCGGAGAGGCCCGGCTCATCCCGGACGTGCCCGAGCAGGTGTTCCTGGAGGCGGCCCGGGGAAACGAGTCCATGGAGGACACCTGGCGCCTGGGCTGCCGCTCCGTGATGGTGGTGCCGCTGGTGGCGCGCGGGCGGGTGCTGGGATGTCTGTCATTGATGTCCGGCGCGGCCGGCCGCTACGGCGAACCCGACCTGGAGCTGGCGCGTGAGCTGGCCCGCCGGGCCGCGCTGTCGCTGGACAACGCGCGCCTGTATGGCGAAGCCCGCCAGGCCCAGGCGCGCACGGCGCGGCTGCAGGCGGTGACGGCGTCCCTGTCCCGCGCGGCCACCGAGGACGCGGTGGCCCAGGTGCTGGCGCGCGAGGTGTGGGAGGCGAGCGGCGCCACGCGCGTCGCGGTGCTGGCGCTGGAGGAGGACGGCCTCGTGCGTCCGCTGCGCGTGCTGGGGTACTCCGAGGACGCGCTGGCCGCCTTCCACCGCCCGGCGAGCGGCGCCGCCCGCGAGGGCATCCAGTGCATCCGGCGCGAGGCGGGCTGGTTCGGTTCGTTGGAGGAGTTCGTCGCGCGCTACCCGCAGGACGCGGAGCTCGCGCGCAGCCACGGGCAGGGGGCCCGCGCGGTGGTGCCGCTGTGGGGGGACTTGCGCGCGCGGGGGCTCTTGCTGCTCGGGTGGCCGGAGCCGCGCGTCTTCCCGGCCGCGGAGCGCGCGTTCCTGGAGGCGCTGGCGCACCAGTGCGCGCAGGCGCTGGAGCGCGCCGCCCTCTACGAAGCGCTGCGCGAGCGCTCGGAGCGGCTGCGGCAGGCGCTGGTGACGGGCGACATGGGGACGTGGCGCCTGGACCTGGTGCACGGCAAGGAGCTGCGCGACGCGGCGCTCAATCACCTGCTGGGCCTGCCGGCGGTGGACTCATCCCTGCCGGTGGGGGACCTGCTGCAATACCTCCACCCGGAGGACCGGCCGCACGTGGAGGCGGAGTTCCGCCGCAATCAGCGCGAGGCGCCGGGCTTCTTCGAGGCGGAGTTCCGCGTCATCCGCCGCGACGGCGGCGTGCGCTGGCTGCACAGCGTGGGGCAGTCCTTCGCCGGGCCGGACGGGAAGGTGACGGACCTCACCGGCGCCATGGCGGACGTCACCCGGCGCAAGGAGGCCGAGGAGCGGCTGCAGCTGCTATTGGACGCAAGCCGCGTGCTGGCGCTGCGCCTGGACGACGTGGAGGCGGCGCTGCCGGAGGTGGCGCGGCTGGTGGTGGACCACGTGGCCACCGGCTGCCTGGTGGACCTGGCCGCGCCGGACGGCACCCTGCGGCGGGTGACGGCGGCCCACCGCGTGCCCGAGCACGACGCGCGGCTGCATGCGGCCCTGGGAGGAACGGACCGGGGGCCCGCGTACCCGGCGCTCCAGTGCTTCCAGACCGGCGAGGTCCGCTTCCTCTCCCACGTGGACTTCATGCGGTGCGAAGACTTCTCCACGCGCACCGGGCACCGGGCGCTGGTGGACCACCTGTCGCCCACGTCGGTGCTGTCGGTGCCGCTGCGCGCGCGGGGCCGCACGCTGGGCGTCATCACGCTGTTCACCGCGGAGCCCCAGCGCACGCTGGTGGCCGCGGACGTGAGCATGGCGGAGGAGCTGGCGCTGCGCCTGAGCGTGGCGCTGGAGAACGCGCGCCTGTTCCACGACGCCCAGTCCGCGGTGCGGCTGCGCGACGAGTTCCTCTCCGTGGCGAGCCACGAATTGAAGACGCCGCTCACCAGCCTCATCCTCCAGCACAACCTCATTGGCCGGGCGCTGGAGTCCTCGGGCACGCCGTCGCTGGTGACAGGACGGCTCAACACCGCGCAGCGGCAGGTGTTCCGGCTGACGGCGCTGGTGGACAACCTGCTGGACGTCAGCCGTCTGTCATTGGGCAAGCTGTCGCTGGAGCGCGCGGAGGTGGACCTGGCGCAGCTGACGCGCGACGCGGTGGAGCGCCTGGAGGACGTGTTCGCCCAGGCGCGCTGTCCCCTCCAGCTGGAGCTGCCGCGCACGCTGCCGGGCCACTGGGACGCGTCGCGGTTGGACCAGGTGCTGGTGAACCTGCTCACCAACGCGGCGAAGTACGGCGCGGGCCACCCGGTGTCGGTGCGCGCGGGCGTGGACGCGAGCGACGAGGCCTGGGTGGAGGTGCGCGACCAGGGCATCGGCATCGACGCGGACGCGCTGCCGCGCCTCTTCGGCCGCTTCGAGCGCGCCGTGAGCGAGCGGCACTACGGCGGCATGGGGCTGGGGCTCTACATCAGCCGCCAGATTGTGGAAGCGCTGGGCGGCCGCATCGACGTGGACAGCCAGCCGGGGCAGGGCGCCACCTTCACGTTGCGCCTGCCCCGGAGCGCGCCCCTCAGCGTCGCGGCCCCTTGAGCGGGGGCCCCTCCTGCTCCAGCGCGCGGTACTCGTCGTCGGTGAACAGGCGTGAGCGGATGAGGAAGCGCACGCCTTCGGAGGCCTCGGCGGCCGGCGTGGCCTCGACGCGCGGCACGGGCATGCGCGGGCGTCCTAGAAGAAGCCCATGGGCTTCGGGTCGTAGCTGACGAGCAGGTTCTTCGTCTGCTGGTAGTGATTGAGCATCATCTTGTGCGTCTCACGCCCGATGCCGGACTGCTTGTAGCCGCCGAACGCCGCGTGCGCGGGGTACAGGTGGTAGCAGTTCACCCAGACGCGGCCCGCCTGGATGCCGCGGCCCATGCGGTACGCGGTGTGGGTGTCGCGCGTCCACACGCCAGCGCCCAGGCCGTAGAGCGTGTCATTGGCCAGCGCGAGCGCGTCCTCGGCGTCCTTGAACTTCGCCACCGCGACGACGGGGCCGAAGATCTCCTCCTGGAACACGCGCATCTTGTTGCTGCCCTCGAAGATGGTGGGCTCCACGTAGTAGCCCTCCGCCAGCGCGCCGGGCAGCGCCTTGCGCCCGCCGCCGGTGAGCACCTTCGCGCCCTCCTTCTTGCCGATGTCCAGGTAGCTGAGGATCTTCTCCAGCTGGTCGTTGGACGCCTGCGCGCCAAGCTGCGTGGCGGTGTCCAGCGGGTTGCCCTGCACGATGCGCTTCGTGCGCTCCACCGCCCTGGCGATGAACTCGTCGTAGAAGCGCTCGGCGACGAGCGAGCGCGACGGGCAGGTGCAGACCTCGCCCTGGTTGAGGGCGAACATGGCGAAGCCCTCCAGCGCCTTCTGGGCGAAGTCGTCGTCCTTGGCGAAGACGTCCTCGAAGAAGATGTTGGGGGACTTGCCGCCCAGCTCCAGGGTGACGGGGATGATGTTCTCGGAGGCGTACTGCATGATGAGGCGGCCGGTGGTCGTCTCACCCGTGAAGGCAATCTTCGCGATGCGCTTGTTGCTGGCGAGCGGCTTGCCGGCCTCGATGCCGAAGCCGTTCACGATGTTGAGCACGCCCGGCGGCAAGAGGTCGCCCACCAGCTCCGCGAACTTGAGGATGGTGACGGGCGTCTGCTCCGCGGGCTTGAGCACCACGCAGTTGCCGGCGGCCAGCGCGGGCGCCAGCTTCCACGCGGCCATCAGCAGCGGGAAGTTCCACGGGATGATCTGCCCCACGACGCCCAGGGGCTCGGTGAAGTGGTAGGCGACGGTGTTGTCATCCAGCTGGCTGAGCGAGCCTTCCTGCGCGCGGATGCAACCGGCGAAGTAGCGGAAGTGGTCGATGGCCAGCGGCAGGTCCGCGGCGAGCGTCTCGCGGATGGGCTTGCCGTTGTCCCACGTCTCGGAGACGGCGAGCATCTCCAGGTTCTGCTCCATGCGGTCGGCGATCTTCAGCAGGATGTTGGCGCGCTCACCCGGAGCGGTGCGGCCCCACGCGTCCTTCGCCTTGTGCGCCGCGTCCAACGCCTTCTCGATGTCCTCCGCCGTGGAGCGGGGAACCTCGCAGAAGGGGCGTCCGGTGACGGGGGTGATGTTCTCGAAGTACTGGCCCTTCACCGGCGGGACGAACTCACCGCCGATGTAGTTGCCGTAACGGCTCTTGTACTCGACCTTGCTGCCCTTCTGACCCGGAGCTTCATAGACCTTCGACATGGGGGACTCCCTGCGTTGGGTTTGACGCGGAGCAGACGATAGGCAGGTAACGCTTCGCGTTGTGCGCGCGGGGGCGGACGCGAATGTTTGTTAATGGTTGATGGCTGAATCAGTCACTCGGGTGTGATGCGAGCGGACGGGCAGGGCGGCCTTGCTGCCTCCGGGCATGTCTTCCACCTCAAGAGGTGGGGGCACGTCATGCAAATGTTTCGAGACCGCGTCGACGCCGGCCGTGCGCTGGGGCAACGGCTCCGCGTCCTGCTCGGCGAGGGCGGTGACCTGTTGGTGTTGGCATTGCCGCGCGGCGGTGTGCCGGTGGGGTTCGAGGTCGCTCGGATCCTCGGGGTACCGCTGGACGTGTTCATGGTGCGCAAGCTCGGCACGCCGGGGCATGAGGAGCTGGCCATGGGGGCCATCGCCACGGGCGGCGTCACGGTGCTCAACGCGAGCGTCGTGCGGAGGCTGGGGATTCCGAAGTCCGCCATCGCCGCGGCCACCGAGCGTGAGACGCGGGAGCTGGCCCGGCGGGAGCATCTCTTCCGGGAGGGCAGGCCGCCCGCGCGGGTCGAAGGGCGGACGGTCATCCTGGTGGATGACGGGCTGGCGACGGGCTCCACCATGCGGGCGGCGCTCCGGGCGCTGCGCCAGCACGGGCCCGCGCGCGTCGTGGTGGGCGTGCCGGTGGGGGCGCCGGAGACGTGCGCGGAGTTCGAGCGTGAGGCGGACGCGGTCGTCTGCGTCCACACCCCGGCGCCGTTCTACGCGGTAGGCCAATGGTTCGAGGACTTCACGCAGACCACCGACGACGAGGTGCGCGAGCTGCTGGCGCGCGCGGCGCACGGTGAGGAAAGCGCGCCGATGGCGCCGTGAGTCCGGAAGGAGGATTGAGACATGGAGCCACGCATTTCGGAATACGCGGTCCGGTTGGAGGCGGAGCCCGGCGTGGAGTTGGAGGGAACGCTGAGCGTGCCGGAGTCGGTCTCGGGCGTGGTGCTGTTCGCGCACGGCAGCGGCAGCAGCCGCTTCAGCCCGCGCAACCGGTACGTCGCCCGGGTGCTGCAACAGGTGGGGCTGGCGACACTGCTGATGGACCTGCTCACGCAGGACGAGGAGGAAGCCGAGCGGTGGACGCGGCACCTGCGCTTCGACATCGAGCTGCTGGCGCGGAGGCTGGTGGGAGCGACGCGGTGGCTGGCGCAGCTGCCGGCGCTGGGGAGCCAGCCGCTGGGGTTGATGGGTTCGAGCACGGGAGCGGGCGCGGCGCTGGTGGCCGCGGGGCGCATGCCTGAGGCCTTCCAGGCGGTGGTGTCCCGGGGCGGCCGTCCGGACCTGGCGGGAGCCCTGCTGCCGGCGGTGCGAGCACCGACCCTGCTCATCGTGGGCGGGGACGACACGCAGGTGATTGCGCTCAACCGGCAGGCATTGGAGGCGCTGCGCACGGAGAAGCGATTGGAGATCGTTCCCGGCGCGACGCACCTCTTCGAGGAGCCGGGGACGCTCGAACAGGCGGCGGGGCTGGCCCGGAACTGGTTCCTCCAGCACCTGACGCAGGAAGCACGGGGAGGGGTTTCGCCATGAGCCCACGCATCGTGGTGGTGGGGGGCGTGGCGACGGACTACCTGGTGCGCGGGAGGTCGTTCCCGGAGCTGGGAGGCAGCGCCGAGGGCGACGTCTTCCAGGAAGCGCTCGGAGGAAAGGGGGCGAACGCCGCGGTGGCCGCGGTGAGGCTGGGGGCGCACGCCACGCTGGTGGCGAGGGTCGGAGCGGATGGGCGCGGGCTGGCGCAGGTGGCGCGGCTGGAACGGGAGGGCGTGTCGCTGGACGCGCTGCGGACCGATGCGACGACGCCGTCTGGAGCGGTGCTGGTGATGGTGGATGGGCACGGAAGGAAGCAGACATTCTTTTCGCCGGGAGCCAATCACAGACTGTCCATCCGGGATGTGTTGCGGAGCGCGGAGTGGATCGCCACGGCGAAGGTCTTGCTCGTGCAGTTGGAGGTGCCGCTGGACGCGGTCCAGGCCGCGGTCCGCCTGGCGAGAGCCGCTGGGGTCCGGGTGGTGTTGGATCCCGCGCCGGCCGTGCCGCTGCCGGAGGTCTTGCTGGAGGACGTGCACGTCATCCGGCCCAACGCATTGGAGGCCCGGACGCTGACGGGAATCCGGGTGCACGACCGCGCCTCCGCGAGACGTGCAGCCCGGAACCTGCTGCTGCGAGGCGTGGGCGCGGTGATCATCGCGGCACCCGGAGGCAGTCTGCTGGTGTCGCGTGAGGAGGAGGCGTGGCTGCCCGACCTGCCGGTGGACACGGTGGATACCACCGGAGCAGGGGATGCATTCGCCGCGGCGCTGAGTGTCGCGCTGGCGGAGTCGCACCCGCTCCTCACCGCCGCGCAGTTCGCGCACGCCGCGGCCGCCATCGCGACGACGCGGCTGGGAGCACAGGCGGGGCTGCCCTACCGGGATGAAGTGGAGGGCCTGCTCGCGGATGTACGGCCAGACATTCGGCCCGCACCGCCGTAGCGAAGACACCCGAGACACATCGTCCGCTGTCTCACCATGCCTCTTCTGGGTGATTCCGGCGGGTGTGGGGCGCGCGCCATGCTGACGCCATTCATTGTGTGGAGGATGAGAGGAATGGCGTACGCGCGACCAGAGCCGAAATCGAAGCCAGGCAAGCCTGAACGAAAGGAACTGCTGGAGCGGTACTTCGGCGAGTATCGGGCGTGGGCGGCCAAAGATCCCTCCTGCTTGAACCGCAAGGTTCCGCGGGAAGCGTTCGCTGATTTGCTGGACCAGGTGGGCGCGCTGCTTCTCCAGCAGTCCGCTGTGCTGGCAACGACTCCTGGCCCCATTCGAGAGTTCCTTGATCGGAACCCGTTGCCTCCGTCGCTCGAGGGACGGCTCCCCGACGAGTTTCGGGCGTTCGCGCTGGCGCTGAATGCACTGAAGCAATGGGTCGCCGCCGAACAGGCGGCGACAGATCGCTACCTGTTGGGCGGGAACGCGCGCATCGAGTGCCGGGCCGCCGGCGACGTGTGCATTGTTTCAGGCGCACCGCTTGCTGACGAAGTTGTTGAGCTTCATCACCCTGTGCGTGACGGTCGTCCGCCGATCCCGCTCAGCAAGGAGGGGCACGATCGGATCGAGGGGCAGGTTTCCGCTTCCCACGACGACAGGGTGTGGTCCGTGTTGCGCGAGCTGAAGCAGCAGGCGAGTCGTTCCTGGATCCACCTGCGTAGGGGCTGCCTCGACCTTCTGAATCTCCCGGTGGAGCACTCGACGCCCAGCGTGGCCGCGTCCTCCAAAACGTTCGCACGGAACGCGGCCAAGGCGACGGGGATGTCATATCAGGAGCTCATCGCGTGGCTTGACGACTCGGGCCTCGGAGCATGAATCGAGGGCCCGGAGCGTGGCGTCGCCGCCGGGGGCCGGCCGTCACTTCTGGGTCTGCTTCTTCTTCAGCTTCTGCCGCACCTTGTCCTCGAACAGCAGTTGCTCCATGAACGCGCCCAGTTCCTGCCGCGACAGGGTTGGGCACTTCCAATCCAGGTCCTGCATGCGCTGGAGGAACGTGTCAGGCAGCGCGACGCCGTAACGCAGGACGTAGTACGGAAGGTCGGCCCGCCAGTGCCACACGCCATCCGTCAGCGCATGGTGGGGCGCGATGTTCTTCTCCCCCGTGAACCAGTCGCTCAGCGGCCCCGAGCTGACCGCGAAGACGGTGCCCGTCGCGAGATAGCGCCCGATCCGGCTGCGCTCTGCTTCCGAAATCTGCCCGCGCGCTTCCACGAGGGACGGGCCCTCGTCGGATCCCAGCGTGAGCTCACGGAAGTTCCCTGCGAATTGGAGCGGCATGCGTCTTCCTACCAAGGAGAAGGCACTGGTGCTCGCACTGTAGGGTGCATCCATGACCATCAAACGCAATGAACTCACGGTTCTGGTGAGCGTCTTGCTCCTTACCGCATGTGCCGAAGGACCAACGCCCGCCCCCACAACCACCAGTGCCCGGAAATGGGTCGGCCCGTTGGTGAACGTGCCCGGCGGAGGCCAGTTCCGCACTGTCATCCACTACGGTCCATGGCAGTGCAGCGCCCAGCTCATGGACTACTGCCGGGAGAAATGCTCTGGCACGGGCTATGTCCTTCAGGGCTGCATGTGGCTCGCGGACGTGAAGATGGACTTCGAGGGCACGGTCGTGCGGGCAGGGAGCCGCTTCGGCATGACCCACTGCTGCTGCAACTACGGCACGCTGACAGCGGCCCAGAACGCCACGGCTCGCGACCGTTGGGACAACATTCGCGATGGCTTCCGAGGCCGTTGGGCCGAGCGCTTCGGCGCATGGCCCAACGAGGCCAATGGGAAGCCCTATCAGGCACACCACGTCCGGGACCTCAGCCATGGTGGTAACCCCACGGACTGGGACAACATCATCCCGTTTCCCAAGGACATCCATCAGACGCTGAACGGGCTGTATGCCCAGTGCTACGCGAACCAGCCCCCGTGGACCGGAGTGGGCCCGAGCTACCCCTATGGCGAGTAACCCCATGCCGATGAGTACCCTGCTCAAAGAGGTCTCGCGCCTCCACCACGC
>NZ_RAWL01000186.1:0-16229 GCF_003668885.1 Corallococcus sp. AB049A
GAAGAAGGCCAGGAACGGCCCGCTGGCCATGTAGGGCCACAAGAGCCGCTGGGCCAGGAGCGCCACCACGACCGCCGTCACCGCCAGCGCGTAGCTCAGCAGCGTGGAGCCCTCCTCCTTCGGAAGGGACTCCGGTGTGCGCGGAGGCGGCGAGGAGGAGGGCGCCGGCGGGTGCGGCGGCAGGGACGGAGCGGGCGCGGTCATGCGAAGCGCAGGGCGGACGGGCCAGGGGCCCGGACGTCAGCGTGCCTCCTTGCGTGTGTCCGTCTGGAGGAAGCCCTGCATGGCGGTGGGGTAGCGCTCGCCCGAGGCCACGCCCGGCGGCGCGATGGCTTCGATGTCCGCCAGGTCCTTCTCCGTGAGCTTCACGTCCACGGCGCCCAGGTTGTCATCCAGGTACTTGCGGCGCTTGGTGCCGGGGATGGGCACCACGTCCTGCCCGCGCGACAGCACCCAGGCGAGCGCGAGCTGCGCGGGGGTGCACTGCTTCTGCCGCGCGAGCCGGTCGATGTGCTCCACCAGCTTCAGGTTGCGCTGGAAGTTCTCCCCCTGGAAGCGCGGCGAGTGGCGGCGGTAGTCGTCCTCCGGCAGGTCCTCGAAGCGCTTGAACTGGCCGGTGAGGAAGCCCCGGCCCAGCGGGCTGTAGGGGACGAAGCCCACGCCCAGCTCACGGCACGTCTGGAGGACGCCGTCCTCCGGGTCGCGGCTCCACAGCGAGTACTCCGACTGGAGCGCGGTGATGGGGTGCACGGCGCACGCGCGGCGCAGCGTCTCCGAGTTCACCTCCGACAGCCCCAGGAAGCGCACCTTGCCGGCCTTCACCAGCTCCGCCATCGCGCCCACGGTGTCCTCGATGGGCGTCTTCGGATCCACGCGGTGCAGGTAGTAGAGGTCGATGACGTCCATTCCCAGGCGCTTGAGGCTCGCGTCGCACGCCTGCTTCACGTAGTCCGGCCGGCCGTTGACGCCGCGCGACTGGGGATTCGCCGGGTCGCGCACGAGGCCGAACTTCGTGGCCAGCACGATGCGCTGGCGGTGGGGACCCAGCACGCGGCCCACCAGCTCCTCGTTGCGGCCGGGGCCGTAGGCGTCCGCCGTGTCGAAGAAGGTGATGCCCCGCTCCAGCGCGTGGAGCAGCGTGGCCTCCGACTCCGCGTCGTCACGGCCCGCGTAGAAGTCCGACATGCCCATGCAGCCCAGGCCCAGCGCCGAAACGGTGAGGCCCTGCCTGCCCAGCTTCCGAGTCTCCATGTGTCCTCCGTGCGGGTGCGAGTCCCTGGGACAATCCTCACGCGAGGCGTGGGAATCCAGGGCAAACGGCCGGGGGAAGGCCCGGCTCATCCCGCAGGCGGCAGCTCGCAACGGAAGGGGAGCGGCTTGGCGGCCGGCGCCAGCCCTTCCGCCCCCAGTACCTGCACCTCCGGCGCGCTCCAGCCCAGGTTGCGCAGCGCCGCGGTGAGCCGTCCGCACAGCGCCGCCACGCTGTCCGGGGGCGCGCCCGAAAGCTCCAGCGTGAAGTGCTCACGCGCCACCTGCGTCAGCCGGAACGCGCGCAGCGGGTGGTGCTTGAACACCCACGCCAGCGACCAGGCGTCCACCGCGCGGCCGGAGGGCGTGTGGAATGCGCAGGCCCCGCGTCCGCCAAAGCCCGTCAGCGTCCAGCCGTGGAAGCCGCAGGCGCACGCGTCGCGCCGCACGGTGCCGGTGTCGCCGGGCCGGTAGCGCAACAGCGGCAGCACGCTGGGGCGCAGCCGCGTCACCACGACCTCATCCCCGTCCGGCTCCAGCCAGACGTCCGGCGTGAGCACGTGGAAGCGGCCCTGGTTCGCGTCCTCAAGGCACTCCCACGCGAGCGGCCCCGTCTCCGTGGCGGCGTAGTAGTTGAGCACCGGCGCGCCGCGCTCCTGCCGCCACGCATCTCGCAGCGCGTGCGGCAGGTGCTGCGCGGAGGTGAGCACCAGCCGGGGGGAGGGCACCTCCGGGTGCGCCAGCAGCCAGCGCAGCCCCTCCGGGTCGGAGAAGACGACCGAGGCCTTCACCCGCGTCAGGCGCGCCACCGCGTCATCGCGCAGCACGGAGACGCGGTGCAGGGCGCCGTCGTGGAACAGCGGCAGGCGCACGGAGTACTCCAGCCCGCCCGGCAGCGCGTCCAGCAGCACCACGCGCGGACGCGGCGGGGGCACGGTGCCGGTGCGCTCCGTGAAGAAGCGCAGCACGGCCCACATGAGCAGGCAGTCGCGCCGGTCGCGCAGCACGTTCACCGGGTCGCCGGTGGTGCCGGAGCTCTTCACCACCACGCACTCGTCGGACGTGGCGGGCAGCGTGGGCACGTCCTCCCAGTGGCGCGCGAGCGTGCCGCGGTCCAGCGCGGGGAAGTGCCGCAGGTCCTCCAGGCGCCGCAGGTCGTTCGGGTGCAGGCCCGACTCGCGCAGCACGCGCACGTAGTAGGGCGAACCCCACAGCGCTTCGCGCAACGCCGGCAGGCGCGCTTCCAGCTCCGCGCGGGCGGCGGCTTCGTCCACCATGGACGAGCCGCGCTGGAGGCCCGCCGCCACGTCCAGCGCCCACGGCAGGTGCGGGCGCTGCGTGTGGCTGTCGCGGCGGATGCGGGCCCTGGGCGCGACCCCGAGCGTCACTCGCGCCAGCCCCGTGCCTCGGCTTCCTTGCGCTGGGCCTCCTGGAGCAGCTCCTTGCGCCGGTCCGCCTCCTTCTTGCGCGCATTCTCCACCTTGCGCAGGTCCGTCACGGCCTGCCGGTAGTCCAGCTCCTTGAGGCGGTGCTTGGACTCGGCCTCCGTCTCGCCTTCGATGTCCGCGCCCATGGCCGCCACCCACTTGCGCAGGAACTCCTCCTGGCGGAAGACGTTGGAGCGGATCATCTCCGCGGTGAGCGGGTGCACCTCCTCGAAGAACTGCTGCAGGCGCGCCTGCGGGGTGCGGTCCGGGGTGAGGTGGAGCACCGTCTTCTTGCGCAGGTCGGACACCAGCAGCACGTGCGCGAGCATGCCCACCTGTTCGTGGAACAGTGGGTTCTTCACGCGCTGCTCCAGCTTCGCCCATTCGGGCTGGGACGGGGGCCGCTGGCTGGCCATGCGGAAGGTGTCGCAGACGATGGCCACCGCCAGGTCGTGCGGATACGGCGACAGGATGGGCATGGCCGCCAGCTGCTCACGGAGGTGGGGAATCGAGACCGCCATCATTTCTCCATCAGGGCATCGGCCAGTGCCGCGGCGGCACGGCCAAAGTCAGACATCCATTGCACGGTCGCCAGCCGGAAGCGCGGGCTGCCCAGCACCGGCGCCAGCACCTGCCGCGCGGGGCCGTCATCCGGCAGCGCGAGGAAGGCCACCACCCGGCGCGACCGGTTCATCCCTCGGACAAAGCGCGGCAGCGCGTCCTCCTGCCGCATGTTGTGGAGGAAGTCGCTGTCGGAGATGACGACGCGCAGCGCGTCCGGCCGCTCCTGGGACAGCGCGTCCATCAGCTCCACCGGGAACCACGTCCCCCCGCCGATGTAGTGCAGGAAGAAGTCGCGCGCGGTCTCCTCGTCGTACATCCACGGGGACACGACGGGGTTGTCCGCCGAGTAGATGATGCCGCGCACCGTGGCGCCCTTGCGCAGCGCGGAGGCGGACAGCACCTGCGCGGCCAGCGTCATCGCGTTGAGGTCCTGCTGCGGGTTGGGCATGGAGCCGCTGGTGTCCAGGTAGATTTCCAGCGCGGGCACGCCCAGGTCCGACGGCGGCGGCAGGTCCGCCTCCAGCTCGCGGCGCAGCGGGTTCACGGCGGCCAGGTGCCCCTGTGCCATCACCGTGAGCGTCCAGTCGATGGTGGTCGGGTCGTCGCCGTACTCCCACGCCTCCGGAATCGTGCGCAGGTAGGGCTCCGGCCTGGATGGCGACGCGGGCAGCTTGAGGATGTACCGGTCCACCAGCCGCCGGTAGTACCGGCCCACCAGCGCCCGCCGCAGCCTGCCGCCGTCGTTGCCGGGCAGGTGCGCCGTCGCGCGGCGGATGGCCTCCAGCGGCTCCGGCTCCTTCGTGTCGTGCGAGTCGTCCAGCCACCCGTTCGCGCGGGCCTCGTTCAGCGCGTCCTCCCACCGGCCGCCGGACTGCACCGCCGCGTCCAGGTCCGCCTCGTCCGGGACGCCCAGGTCGCCGGCCAGCGGGATGCGGAAGCCCACTTCGGAGGGCAGGTCGATGAAGCGGATGAACGCGGCGCAGAAGTAGAGGAATTGCAGCCGTCCGTCGTGCAGCGCGTAGAACGTCTGCACGAACATGCGCGCCTGCGCGCGGAAGCCCGGGTAGGCCTCCTCCAGCTTCGGCAGCAGGGCCTTGGGCACCAGGTGTCCGGGCTCGCGGCGCCACAGCTCTTCGTAGATGGCCAGGTAGAAGCAGAACAGCGGTGACGGGCCCGCCGTGTCCGCGTCCTTCTTCTTGTTCCGCTTGCGCCCGTCGGGCGTGCGCAGGAAGCCCTGGTACACCTGGCACAGGGCTTCGGCGTGGGTGCGCCCCACGAACTCGTTCACCTGGAGGTCGAAGAAGAGGTTGGTGAGCGACTGGCGCAGGCCAGGGATGAGGCGCTGCTCCAGCACGCGCAGCTCCGCGTCCCAGCCCAGCGTGTGCGGGAAGCGCACGTGGTGGCCAATCTCGTGGGCCAGCACGGCGGTGAGGCTGCCGCGCGCGCCCATGCGGGTCAGCAGGTCGAAGTGGACGAACACCTGCCGGCGCACCAGGTCGATGTACGCGAGCGGTTCATCCGGCGTGGCCTCTCCGGGCCGGAAGGGCTGGTGCGGTTCGGGCGGGCTCAGCTGCACGTGCACGTCCCACAGCGCCAGCGCGTCGCGCCAGCACCGCTCCACCTCCTCCGGGGTGAAGGCCGCGCCCGCGCTCATGCCGGGAGGATGACCGCCAGCCACTGGGACGTGTGCATCGTGGCCACCGCGCGCCATGTGTTGTGCTGGGTGCTGTACCAGTCCCCCGCGCGCGGGTCGCGCTGCGCCAGCGAGGTGAGCGCCTTGGGGGGCTTTTCCGTGGAGGGCGCCAGCCGCTCGTTGCAGCCCATGGGCCCCAGCAGGATGGGCTTCTTCGCCAGCCACACGCCCTGGGTGGCCGCGTCGCGTCCGCCGGCGGCGGTGGCGCGGTGCCGGTCGTGCACGCAGATGACGGCGGGCGCCAGGAAGTGCATCTCCCCGGGCATGAAGCGCGCGTCCTCCTGGGACAGGTCCACCCAGTGCGCGGTGGACGTGTCGCCCAGCGGCTGGGTGGGCGGCTCCATGGCCTCGTTGGCGATGGTGTGCAGGTGGCTCTCCAGGTCCTCCAGCGAGGACAGGCTCGAGCCCAGGCGGCAGAACAGCCGCTGCACCCAGGGGGGCGCGGACTCCAGGTTCTCGCCCAGGTTCCACATGCGCGCGAGCGCCGGGGCCTGCTCCTCCCGGCGCAGGTCCGGCAGCAGGCGCGGCAGCAGGTCCGTCCACGCGAGCGTGAAGAAGTTCTCCCTGCCAGCGGACACCGGATACAGGTAGCCCAGGCCGATGCCCTCGGCGCCCAGCCGCAGGTAGTCGCGCAGGATCGCCTCTCCCGCCGCGGCGTCACCGCGCGTGAGCGCCCGGCCCATGCGGACCCCGTGGCCCTTGAGGAACTCGTCCCACAGCGCGCGGTCCCAGCGCACGAACCGGCCGCGGGCCTCCTTCTCCAGGTCGTCGACGAATTCGCTCATGGCTGTTGCCCCTGACCGCCCGGGTTCTCCTTCAGCCACGTCGCGTAGTTGCGGTAGCGGCTGTAGAGGGACTTCAAGTGGATGAGGTCCTCGTACACCGGACCGGACAGCTCCTGGCGGGTCATCAGTTCATTCATCAGCACGGTCACGGCGGACAGGCGCTTCTCCGTGGTGCGCAGGTCCACGCCGGACAGGCCCAGGTCCAGCTCCGCGCGCAGGGCCGCGACCTTCTGGCGCACGGGCGCGTGCGTGCCGTAGCGGGCCATGGCCATGTCGAACATGTTGCGGATCCACGCCACGCGGTCCTGGAGCAGCAGCTTGTTGCCCTTGGCTTCGAAGAAGGGGCTGCGCGCGTTGGGGGTGAGCTTCTCGTGCAGCACCCAGGGGATGATCTGCCGGAAGTCCTCCAGCTCCGTCACGCGGTGGCCCCGGAAGAACGCGAGCGCCTTCGCGAAGTGCAGGATGGTCTGGTACGCGCGCACGCTGGTGCCGTTCTCCGTCTGCGTGCAGAGGTGCACCTTCTTGTCCAGCGGGCACTGTTCGTTGCACACGGCGGACACGGTCTGCCCGGCCAGCTTCAGCGTGTCCTTGTGCTTGAACTCGAAGCGCGGGGACGCCATGCGGCAGAAGTCCAGCTGGCCCAGGAAGAAGGCCACGCGCTCCAGCACGCCCCTGGGCACCTCCACGGCGAGGATGGCGTTGTAGGCCTTCTCCAGCTCGCCGGGCGTGAAGACGATGTCCTTGGGCAGCAGCTCCTCCGGGGACTTGTCGGACTCGATGCGCTGGAGCAGCGTGTCCACGAAGCCGGAGTTGAAGGGCACGGCGCGCACGACGACGTCCAGGCGGTCCTTGAGCGCTTCGATGACCTGGAACGTGCCGCCGCCCTGGTCGTCGTTGGCGGTGAGGAACCAGGACGAGCGGCCGGTGTAGACGTACTGGTCCATCATCTCCGCGTAGCCCTCGCCCAGCAGCGACAGCAGGGCGGACTGGGTCTTGGTGGGGATGCGGTTGTACTCGTCGACAATCTTGACGCGCTGGGTGATCCACTTGCGCCAGCTGACCTTCACGGCGGACAGGTCCTCCGCCTTGAGCATGTCGGAGGGCAGGGGCGCGCCGAGCAGGTCCGCGATGGACAGCTGCGGGTGGCCGCGCTGGATGCCCCGGTGGACGTCCTCGCGGCCCATGCCGGAGAGCAGGGCCATGAGGATGGCGGACGTGGTTTTTCCGCGGCCCGGGCCGCCCACGAGCAGGGCGCGGCGGCAGGTGAAGAGGGTGAGCAGCGGGATGAGGACGAAGGAGCTGTAGCTCATGTCCTCGGGGAGGTGGACCTCGTCTCCGGCGGTGTTCTTGAGCGCGGCACTGCCGCCGAACTCGATGTCGTAGTAGGGGCAGATGACGGCGTTGTTGGTGATCCACCAATACGCCTGCCGCATCTTGTCGTGGAGGCTGCCGCCGTCGCGCTCGGAGAGGTGGACGCTGAGGCCCTTGTCCGCCGACGCACGCCCGGTGAGCAGGCGCGAGACCCAATCCTGGTTGGCCATGGAGGAGCGGGAGTGTAGCAGCGCGAGCGCAAGGGCGGGGAGCAGGCGTAGGCTGCTCGCATGCTCCCGCGTGGATACCGATACCTGCTGTCCCTGGGCCTGCTCCTGACCGGCGTGGCGTGCCGGAGCCCCGAGGCCCTCCGGAAGCGCGCCGATGCACAGGTGGAGCAGGCCGCGACCCATGCCTGGGCCGGGGAGCTGGCCCGGGCCCGCAAGGAGCTGGCCGAGGTCCTGAAGGATTCTCCCCAGCATCCGGGCGCGCTGAAGGTGCAGACCTGCGTGCTGCTGGAGCTGGGCGCGCTGGACGAAGCCGACCAGGCCGTGTCCCTCCTTCAGGCGACGAGGCCCGACGCGCCGGAGATCGCGGTGCTCGCGGCGCTCGTTGAAGCGCGCCGCCAGACGCCGGTACCGGGCTGGCGGGAGGCGCTGATCCAGGCGTGGAATCGCGCGGGACGCCCGGACCTCAAGGAGTCGGCGTCATTTCCGGCGCCTCGTTCAGAAGAAACGTCCTTCGTCGGGGCGGTGTGGGAGCGAACCCAGTCTCCGGAGATCCGCTTCACCGCGATGCTGGCGGACACTGCTTCGGATGCGCAGCGGCAGTGGCTCGCGGCCCATGTGTCCGAGCTGAAGGACCCGAACCTGCTGCTCGCTGCTTATGAGTACTTCCAGGCCCGTTCCGGTGAGGACGCGCTCGCGGATGTGAGGCGTCAGGCTCGCGAGACGTTGCGGCGCAAGCTTGAGCCCATCGCCGCCGGAGCGAGCGAATCCGAAGGACCGCTGCTCCTGCTGCTGGGGGAGTCCGCGAAGGACGCGCCGCTCACGTCAGCGGACCTCCAGGCGCTGGAGCGGATCGCGGCCCTCCCGCGTTACCGGAGCCTGACGCTGGGCCAGGCGGGGGACGCCGCGAAACAACGCCTCGAATCCACGGGCATCACTCCGCCGGCCATCCGCCTCTTCCAGGCAGCCACGGCTTCGCAGGTCCTGGATGTGACGTTGATCCTGAAGAAGCGGGTGGAGGCGACGAGGGAGCGCCTCTCCCACGAAGAGCGGATCCGATTGGGCCAGGCCGTGTACACCCTGGGCGAGCGCATCGCAGCGGGCCCGGCGTTGATTGATCGCCTGGTGGGGCTCAGCCAGATGCGGCAGGGCGCGGAGTTGATGGAGGACGCGGCGAAGCTCGCCCAGGCGACCCGGGACCTCGAACATGTCCGGGCCGTGCACCAGGCCACGACTTCGCTCCAGGTCGACACATGGCCCCTGCCGTCACTCCATCGCGACTGGGTTCAGGCCGCCCTGGACGATGAATGGAAGAGTCTGAGCGCCCTCGTCACACCCTGAACAGCGAGGTACCCGTGGCTTTGCCTCATCTGGAAGTGATTCACGGTGTCATCGTGTCGAGCACACCGGAGCTCCGCATCGCGCTCCCGGACGGCAGGGACCTCGCCGTGACCGCCACGGCGGAGCAGGTGGCGCGGGCCTCTGGCTTGCGAGAGGTCTCCGCGATGGTCGTCATGAGCCCCAGTCCCCGGCTCATCTGGATCCGTCAGAAGGGTGCCGACGTTCCGGTGCCTCCCGCCGGGGAACGCGACGCGCACGCCCTGCGCAAATGGAGTGAACTGCTCCGGAGGCTGGCCCAGTGAGCGACGACGCGCAGCCGTATGACCGGTTCTGTGGCCTGACCCGGCTCCAGGAACTGCAGGCCAAGGGCATCGCCGCGCACGGCGGAAGATTGGGCGTCCGCGATGCGCTGGGCCCTGGCGCGACCCTGGGCGCGGCCTGGACCGCGGAGGAGTACGGCGCTCCACCGGAAGCGGTCCCGGGGCTGCTGTTCGCCGTCTACCTGCTCTTCTACATCGCGACGAAGCAGGTCTTCGTGGATGGGAACAAGCGCATCTCCTGGCTCGCCATGTGCGAGGCCCTGGCCTGCATGGGCCTGGAGGTGGACGCGACCATCGATGAAGCGGAAGCGCTGGTGATGGCCATCTCCAACAACCGGTTCAAGGACGTCGAACCGGTATACCTCTGGGTGGTCGAGCACCTGCGCGAGCTGCGCGTCGGCACCTAGAGCGTCACCAGTCCCAGCCGTGCCGCGCGCACCACGGCTTCCGTGCGGCGCTGCACGCCCAGCTTGGCCAGCACCGCGTTCACGTGGAACTTCGCGGTGTGCTCGCTGATGTCCAGCCGGTCCGCGATGGCCTTGTTCGACAGGCCCTCCGCCAGCAAGCCCAGCACCTCGCGCTCGCGCGGCGTCAGCGTGTCCGGCCCTGGCGCTCCCGACGGCGCCGTGCTCCTGGGCGCGGCGCGCACGTGGGACAGGCCCGGCTCGAACACCGTGAGGCCTCGCGCCACCGCGTGCAGCGCGGCCCCCAGCATCCCCGGTGCCACGTCGCGGAACAGCAGGCCCCTCGCGCCCGCGCCCAGCGCCAGCTCTCCCGCCGCTTCGTCCGCCACCAGCGCCAGCACCGGCGCGCCCAGGTCCGGCGCCGCGCCCTCCTCCAGCCGCAGGCCCGTGTCCCAGAGCACCACGTCCGGCGGCTCGCCCCGCGCCGACTCCAGCTCCACCTGCGTGCCTGCCGCCACCACCGTCCAACCTTCCGCCTGGTCGCTCAGCGCCCGTGCGAGCGCACCCCGGGCCAGGGGGTCCTCCGACACGAGCGCGAGCCTGGGCGATGACGAGGGCGCATCCAACATGAGCCCCTCATCCCTAACCGCGCCCGCCGCGTTCGCCACACCGCGCGGCGCCAGAACGCCGTCGCTTCCCTCGGGGGCGCGCTCCTGTGAAGAATCGTGAAGTCCGCCCGGGAGGGGCACGCCATGACGATCCGGACAGCGCGGTGGTGGGTGGCGGTACTGCTCCTCGCGGGCAGCGCTCAAGCGGCGAGCCCCTATGCCAAGCGCGGCGAGGAGATCGTCACCCTCGTGCGCACCCGCTTCGTCGACGCGGCGAAGGGCGCCGCCTGGGCCGACGCGCACCAGGGCTACGCCGCCGGCGCGAAGGACCTGGAGGACTTCACCCGGCGCACGAACGCGGCGCTCGCGGAGCTGAAGGCCTCCCACACGGCCTACTACCCGAAGGAGAGCCCCGCCCACGCGGCGGTGACCTCCATCTTCCAGACCTACCTCAAGCAGGAGGACATCACGGCCACCGGCATCGGCGTGGACGTGCGGGAGACCCCGGACGGCTTCTTCGTCCGCCACGTCTTCGCGGACGGCCCCGGCGCGAAGGCGGGCCTCCTGCGCGGGGACCGGCTCGTCACCGTGGAGGGCAGGCCCTTCCATCCCTGGCACGCCTTCAGGAACCGCGCGGGCCGGGCCACGCGCCTCACCGTGGAGCGCGTGAAGGGCGCCGCACCCCTGACCCTCACCGTCACGCCCCGCCGCATGAACCCGCGCAAGGAATGGCTCGCGGTCCAGAAGGCCAGCAGCCAGGTCGTGGAACGCCAGGGCCGCCGCGTCGCCTACCAGCACGTCTACGCGTGCGCGGGCGAGGCGTACCAGCAGGCCCTGGAGGAGGCGCTCCAGGACACCTTCGCGGACGCGGACGCGCTCGTCATCGACTTCCGCGACGGCTGGGGCGGCTGCAGCCCGGCCTTCATCAACCTCTTCAACCCGCAGGTCTCGCTCCTCGTCAACACCGGCCGCGACGGCAAGCCGCATCCCTCCGCGCTGTCCTGGCGCAAGCCGGTGGTGCTGCTCGTCAACGGCAACTCGCGCAGCGGCAAGGAGCTGGTGGCCTTCGCGATGAAGCGCCACCGGCTGGCGACGCTCGTGGGCGAAAGGACCGCGGGCGCGGTGCTGGCCGGCGGGCCACAGAAGCTGTCCAACGGGGACCTGCTCTACCTCGCCGTCATGGACGTGACGGTGGATGGCGAGCGGCTGGAGGGCGTGGGTGTCCCCGTGGACGTGGAGGTCCCGGACGCGCTGCCGTACGCGGGCGGCGCGGATCCGCGGAAGGAGAGGGCGCTGGACGTGGCCGCCTCCCAGGTGAAGGGCTGACCTCCGTCAGCGCAGCGTGACGCCGTGCCCCGGCGCGTCCGGGTCCAGCGTCAGCCGCCCGCCCGTGTACCGGCCGCCGCCCTGGAACGGGTGGTCCGCGATGAACAGCGGCGTGTCCAGGTCCGCGTAGGTGAAGCCGCCCAGGCCCGCCGCCAGGTGCGCGGACGCGGTCATCGCCAGCACGCTCTCCACCATGCCGCCCACCATCAGCTCCAGCCCCGCGGCGCGAGCGAGGCTCCACATGGTCACCGCGTCCACCATCCCGCACTTCATCGTCTTGATGTTGATGCCGTGGCAGGCGTTCTCCCGGATGAGCCGCAGCACGTCCTTCACCGAGCGCGCTGATTCATCCGCGCACACCGACACCCGCGAGCGGCGCGTCACCTCCGCGAGCCCCGCCACGTCCGCCACCGGCTGCTCGAACAGCGACAGCGGCACCTCCGCGCGCTCCAGCTCCTTGAGGAACGCCAGCGCCTCCGCCACGTCGTAGCCCCCGTTCGCGTCCGCGATGAGCCGCGCCTTCGGGGCCTCCTGGTGGATGGCCACCAGCCGCGCCGCGTCCGCGTCCGGGTCCAGCGCGCCGACCTTCACCTTCAGCGTGTCGATGCCCCGCCCCAGGATGGCCCGCGTGGACGCCACCGCGTGCGCCAGGTCTCCGGCGGTGACCGTCATGTCCACGTCCAGCGCCGTCCCCGCCCCGCCGAAGAAGGCGTACATGGGGATGCGGTGGTGCCGCGTGAGCGCGTCCAGGAGCGCGATCTCCACGCCACACCGCGCGGCGGGCGCCAGCGCGAGCGCGTCCCCCAGCGCCTCCGACGCCGGCCGCCACTCCTGGGCGTCGCGGCCCACCAGCAGCTCGCGCACCGGCTCCAGGGAGGCGAGCGTGCTGGCTTGCGTCTCTCCGCTGACCGCCGTGAAGGGCGCCGCTTCGCCCAACCCCACCGTGCCGTCCGCGAGCGTCACGCGGACAAGCACGTTCTCCGCCGCCAGCTGCGCGCCGGTGGCGATGGCGAAGGGCTCCGTCAGGGACAGGTGCAGGGCTTCGAAGGAAACGTGCGTGATGAAGGTAGGGCGCATGGGCAGGCACGAGTGTGGCCGACGTCCCGGTCCGGAGGGGAGTCTTTCCCATCCTTCCCGCTTTCACTCTTACGTGTCTGTAATTCGAGAAGGTTAAGAAAGATACGAAGACTTGGGCTGGCTTGAGCCGCCGTGCGATTCGTGGCGACATGCGGGCTCCCCGGGGGGTGCGCAGTGCCGGGGCTGCGAGGAGCAGGATGTCGGCGACCGAGACGACCGTGGTCCTCCCGCTCCCGGACGCGCTCCTGGCCGCGCTGGAGGAGGCCGAGCGGGAGCACCCCGAGGCATGCATGGTGCTCCGCGCCGTGCGCTCGCCGGGGGGGGCCATCCTGGACTTCGAGTGGCTGTGGGCGAACCCCGCCGCGTCGCGCGCGCTGGGCCGGGACCCGGAGTACCTGCGCGGCCGGCGCCTGGGTGAAGTGTCGTCGAAGGACGGCATCGCGGGGCGCCTGGACCTGCTGCGCCAGGTGGTGGAGTCCGGCCGTCCGCACGCGGACCACTTCAGCGAAGGGGCCGTGCTGCTGCAGGGCACCGCGGTGCCGCTGCGCGACGGGGTGCTGTTGCGCCTTCGTGACATCACCAGCGCCCAGCGGGTGGAGGAGGGGCTGCGAGAGACGCTGGACTGGGTGCGCGACGTGCTGGAGAGCATGCCGGACGCCTTCTTCACCCTGGACGCGGACTGGCGCCTCACCTACGTGAACCACAACGCCGCCGCGCTCACCGGCCGCTCTCAGGAAGAGCTCTTCCGCCGCGTGCTGTGGGACGCGTGCCCGGAATTGTGCGGCACCCCCTTCGAGCGCACGCTGCGCGAGGTGGCCGCCGAGGAGAGCTACCGCCTGGTCGAGCTGCGCACCGGGCGCGACCGCTGGCACGAGGTGCACGCCTGGTCCAGCGGCCGCAACATCTCCACCTACGCGCGCGACATCACCGACAAGAAGCGCGTGCAGGCGGAGCGCGACGCGCTGCTCGCCCGCGAGCACACCGGCCGCCTGGAGGCGGAGGCCCTGGCCCAGCGCCGCACGCACGAACTCATGGCCGCGCGCGAGCGGCTGGTGCAGTCGGAGAAGCTGGCCATGGCGGGCCAGCTGGCCGCGGGCGTGGGCCACGAAATCAACAACCCCCTGTCCTACGTCAGCGGCAACCTCCAGTTCGCGGTGGAGCAGCTGACGCCGCTGACCCGCAACCCCGCGCTTCCTGGGCTCCTTCCTGGGCTCCCTGGGCTCCAGGACGCACTGGGTGAGGCGCTGGACGCGCTGCGCGAGGCGAAAGAAGGGGCGGAGCGCATCCGCGTCATCGTGCGCGACCTGCAGACCTTCGCCCGCGCGGACGAGCTGCGCCTGGGGCCGGTGGACGTGCACGCGGCGCTGGAGTTCGGCATCTCCATGGCGATGACCCACCTGCGCAGCCGCGCCCAGGTGGAGCGCCACTTCGGCCAGGTGCCGCCCGCGCTGGCGCACGAGGCGCGCCTGGGGCAGGTGTTCCTGCACCTGCTCATCAACGCCGCGCACGCCATCCCCGTGGGCGCCTTCGACCGCCACCGCGTGACGGTCACCACCCGCCGCGAGGGCGCGTGGGTGCTGGTGGAGGTGTCCGACACCGGCCTGGGCATGACGCCGGAGGTGCTCCAGCGCGCCTTCGAGCCGTTCTTCACCACGCGCCCCGTGGGCGAGGGCAGCGGCCTGGGGCTGTCCATCTGCCTGGGGCTTGTCCGCAGCATGCACGGCGAGCTGACGGCCACCAGCATCCCCGGCCTGGGCAGCACCTTCCAGGTGCGGCTGCCCTGCGTGGAGCCCATCGTTCAGCATCCGGCGGGCCCCGTGGTGCGGCCGCGGGAGGGGGCCTTGCGCAAGCGCGTGCTGGTGGTGGACGACGAGCCTCAGCTCACCTCGGTGCTCCGGCGCATCCTGGGCCGGCAGCATGACGTGGTGGTGGCGCACAGCGGCCGGGAGGCGCTGACGCTGCTGGAGCAGGACGACGCCTTCGACCGCGTCTTCTGCGACCTGATGATGGCGGACCTCACCGGCATGGACGTGCACGCGGAGCTGTCCCGGCGCAGGCCGGAGCTGCTGTCGCGCTTCGTGTTCATGACGGGGGGCAGCTTCACGGAGCGCGCCCGCGCCTTCCTGCAGGCCGTGCCGCTGCCGCGCATCGAGAAGCCCTTCGAGCCGGGCCTGCTGCACTCGCTGGTGGAGTCCTCGCCGCCGCGCACCGGGTAGCGCACGGCGGCGAGAGGCGGTGCGGCTACAGCTTCACCTCGTCGCGCTCCGGCCGCGTGATGTACGCGGTGGTGGGGTTCGCGGGGTCGGCCAGCCGCTTCAGCAGGCTGTCCATGCCGTTGGAGCGCGCGAAGGCCATCTCGTTCTTCGTCACGCCCACCAGCGTGAGCAGCTCCACCTGGCCGCTGGGCAGGGTGAAGTGGCTGGGGCGGTTGGCGTCCTTCACGAAGACGAAGCCCGAGAGCTTCGTCTCACTGCCGGTGAGCGTGCCGTCCACCGGGTAGCGGTGCCCCATGGCGAACAGCCGCGCGCACACGAGGTTGTAGGCCATCATGTCCAGGAGGCGCAGGATGGGCCAGCGCTCCTCCTCGGGCGTGTGGATGACCATCTCGTAGCCCAGGCCGCTGCGGGCGTCGTCCGCCAGCTCCTCGCCGGGGGCCACCGTGAAGGGGTTGGACAGGCCGCTGGTGACGTAGGTCCAATACGGGTGCTCCGGGCTGGGAGGCGCCACGCGCACGCCCATGGGCAGCCAGTTCGGATCCATCTCCGTACCCTGGGCCAGCTCGCTCTCCAGCCACCCCTCCAGCACGCCGGTGCCCTCGAGGAGGTCCACCTCCTCGCGGATGGCGCCGAACAGCTTGGGGTACTCCACCTCGTCGCGGTCCGCCCAGCAGTCTTCGTACCACTGGATGAAGTCTTCCTCTGTCTCCGGGACTTTCATGGGGGCGGACTCTAGAGGTTCACCCCGATTTCACAACTTGAACCGAGCACGGACGGCCACCGGCCGGTGGGCTGGCGGACAGACGTTCAGGTTTTCAGGTTCCGGTGGACCCGGGGGCTGTTGTGGCGGGGGCCCACGGCTTGAGGCCGCAGATGCGCTCCGCCTCCTCCACGGCCGGGGCCAGCCGCAGGCGCTCCATGCGCAGGAAGCCGCGCACGGCCTTGTCCAGGCGTTTGTCGAAAATCAGGTGGGCGCTGTGTACGGCGGTGGGCTCGAAGCCGCGGGACACCTTGTGCTCGCCGCCGGCGCCGGGCTCGAAGACCTTGCGGCCGGCGCGGATGCAGTCGTCCACGGAGTGATACAGGCAGACGTTGAAGTGCAGGAAGGGGTGCTCCTCCGTGCAGCCCCAGTAGCGGCCATACAGCCGCTCCGGCGTGGCCAGGTTGAAGGCCCCGGCGATGACCTTCCCGTCCTTCACCGCCTCCACCATCTCCACGGTGCCGGGCAGGTCGCGGAAGACGCGCTCGAAGAAGCCCGGGGTGAGCTGCACCTGGCCCCAGGAGTGGCGCTCGCAGGTGGACGTGTAGAAGGTGTACGCGCGCAGGGCGTGCTCCGGTGTCAGGTCCGCCCCGCGCACGGTGCGCAGCTGGATGCCCTGGGTGGCCGCGGCGCCGCGCTCGCGCTTGAGCTGGTTGCGGCGCTTGGAGTCGAAGCGGGCCAGGTAGTCGTCGTAGCTCTTGTAGCCCGGGTTCTTCCAATGGAACTGGAGGGTAATCCGGCGCGCGAGCCCGGCCTCCTCCAGGAAGTCCGCCTCCTCGTCCGTGGGGTAGAGCACGTGCACGCCGGAGCAGTCCTGCTCCTGGGCCGTCTGGACGGCGGCCTCCAGGAGGGCCCGGCGCAAGGCAGCGGCGTCTTCTCCCGGGGCGGTGAGGAAGCGCGGCACGGTGGCGGGGGACAGGGG